>JANYDP010000252.1 GCA_025363535.1 Verrucomicrobiota bacterium
GGCACCGGCCGGCGGACGCTTGCTCGAATGGCAGGTGGCGCAATTTTCCGCGAACACTGTTTTGCCGCGCGTCATCACAGCGTCGTCCTGGGTGATGAAATCCCCCCCGCCGGGCGCGTCTTCCAGCCGGAACGATTTCAAGCGCATGAAGAAGTTGGCGATGTTCGTAAACTTCGTCTGGGTGGCGAGCCAATAGACGGAATTTTCCTGCGCGGTTTTGACGCTGAACGGTTTTTGCGGCGTCAGGCCGATGAGCGCGTTGTGCTGTTGCAGCCAGTGCTGGGAGTAGCTGCCGATGTTGATGAAGACGCGCAAGGTCGCGCCCGGCACGCCCACGGAATCCGCGCCGTCCTTGAGGACGTGCGGCACCTTCATGTTCGCGGTGACGCCCGGAAGATTGAGCGAATCTCCGCCGACCACTTCGTCCTCGGCGACGGACACCCGCGCGCCGAGTTCAAAGATGGGATTGATGGTGTTGGGATTGTTGAGGTGGTCGGTGGCGATGCGCGAGGTGTCCGAGGTGCCGGGCGGCTGGGTCTTGAGCATTTCCCAAAAAAGGCCGCCGGGCTTGACGTTGCCGGCAAACACCGCGCCTTCGTGGAGGTATTGATTGGCAATGGCCGAGGCAAGGTTTTCCCACTTAGGATTTTCCGGATCAGCCGGCGGCTTGCAGGGATTAAAGGCGATGTGACACGAGCCGCACGAGATGCCGACTTTGTAGGGCCGCACCAACGTGGGACTGACCGCGTAGTCGGGGTCGGAATAATATTTTTCGGCGTTCCAGTTCTTGACCGCATCCCCTGTGAAATCCGGGTTGTCAAACAGCCGGAAGCCCATGATGCCGGTGGGCCGGCCGTAAACCTTGGTGTCAATCGCCGCCGGCTCCGGCTCGACCGCCTCGTCAATCCACAGGCCGTTCGCGTCGGGTTTGGTGGCGGGGCGGAAGCCCGGTTGATTGATGAGTCCCAGAGTTTTGAAGCGGTTCAGGCGGTTGCGCGAGTCAATCGTCTTGAGCAGATCAATCAGCCCGTAGCTCTCGCGCGACATGCGTTCCCAAAACTGTTCGTCGCCCGCGCACCAGAGGTTCCAGGTGTTGCGGCCCTTGATTTCATCCGGCGAAAGCGCAAGGCCGCCATCCATCGGCTTGAAAACGTCGGCGGCGAGTTCGGGGAAATCCACCGGCTTGCGTCCGCCCGCGTCGTCCACGAGCGAGCCTTTGGGTTTGCAACCGTTGACCGCACACCCCAGCGCGACGAGCCAGAGGCAGGCATGAATTTTGAAATGCGCGTGGCTGAAATTTTCCCGCCTGCCGCCGGTTGTCGTCCGGGGCTGCTGTTTGGTTTTTTGAACATCCATGCTCATGTAATTTCCTTTATTTATGCGTCGCCGAACCCTAGCTCCAGGTGGTTCTTGCGACCACTGAATCACATGTAGCGCGTCCGACCAAATCAAGTCAAGCGATTAGCAGGCGGTATTTTGGCGCGGGCCAGTGGACAGGCGTGATGTCAAAGCGGCAAGGCTGGCCGGGTGACCCACGCATAAAAATGAGATGAGAAACGGGCGAGTTCTCAGCCCCTCGTCATTTGAGCGAGAAGGAAGTGCCGCTTGCCGGGCGAAAAGACAGTCGGCGAATCCGTCCGCTAATGTTGTTCGGGATGCGGCGGGGAATTTTTCCCGGCGAGCAGGCGAGCTACGGACGAACGAAGTTCCGCCACGCCAAACGGTTTGCCGAGCAGTACGTCCACATTTGCGAGAACATTGGGGGAGGTGCGAATACTTTCGGCAAACGCAGTGAGCATGAGGACGGGTAGGCCCGGCCATCGCGTCTTGATGAGTAGGGCGAGTTCATCGCCCTGCATTGCCGGCATGTTGAAGTCCGTCACCACCAGGTCAAAATCGCCCGGTTTCAGAATTTCCAGCGCTTCGTGGCCGCCGTTGGCCAGATGCACTTCATATCCCGCGAAGGTGAGCACCATGCGTACAGCATTGCTGACGAGCGGTTCGTCATCCACCACCAAAATGCGCCTGGCTGTAACGGGCAATGTCTCCATCTTGTTCTTTGCGAAGAAGGGAAACACCTTGCAGACTCCAGGGCACGTCAGGAGACTACGGAATTGTGAGGAAGAACTACGGACAGTCAGATGGGCAACCGACCTTGACGAAATATCCCTTCAGGTCGCAAGCGTCCATTGTTTTTCCACCGAACTGAGGCAAGGCCAGTTTTCTTCAAAACGCCGTGGTTGACTCTTATGAAGCCGTGAATAATATTCAAACCCGGATGCGGGCGCGGGGTTTCACCAGACGGTCAGCGGTCACCAGGTGACGCCATTCTGTTTTTTCGTTTAGGTAAAGGCGAGCCGGACACGGACGTTTTCGCGATTTGCAGTTCAGTCAAAACAAACCACAACAAAGGAAAAAAACATATGCCTAAATCAAACATCAATGCCTGGTACGGCTGGATGCCGGACCGGCCGGATTACCGGGACAAACTCTACTCGGCCATCGCTGCTCCGCCGAAAGCCATGCCGCGCAAGGTGGATCTGAGTCCAGGCTGTTCCCCGGTGGAAGATCAGGGACAGCTCGGCAGTTGCACCGCCAACGCGCTGGTCGGCAATCTGGAATTCCTCTGCCAAAAAGCCGGCCACATGGTCACCGACCTGAGCCGCCTGTTCATCTACTACAATGAACGCGCCATGGAAGGCACCATCAATGAAGACGCCGGCGCCATGATCCGGGACGGCGTCAAATCGCTCGTCAACCTGGGCGTGTGCGCCGAAAAGAAATGGCCCTACAACATCGCGAAGTTTACCGCCAAGCCGTCCGCCGCGTGCTACAAGGACGGAGCCAATCATCAGGTCACTTCCTATCATCGCATCCTCACGCTCAAGGAAATGAAGCAGTGCCTGGCCGAGGGCTATCCGTTCGTGTTCGGTTTCACGGTTTATGAGGGCTTCGAGTCCGACGCCGTCGCGAAGACCGGCAAATTAAATCTGCCGAAACCCGGCGAAAAAAACCTCGGCGGCCACGCCGTTTGCGCCGTCGGCTACGACGATGCGAGCAAGCGCATTCTCGTTCGCAACTCTTGGGGCACCGGCTGGGGGTTGAAAGGCTACTTCACGATGCCTTACGATTATATCTCCAACACCAATCTCGCGGACGACATGTGGACCATCCGCGCGTTCGAGAGCGAGTGAACCCGGCGGGGCGGGGCCAAGGTTTGGGGGGTTCAACAACTCCCAAACCTTCCTGCGTCCAGCCGATCCGGCTGGAAAAAATCTTGCCGCGACAATGAATCCCGTCTAACTTTTCGCTCCGTCAGGAAAAAAGCGCGGTTAGCTCAGTGGTAGAGCATTACCTTCACACGGTAGGGGTCGCAGGTTCGAAACCTGCACCGCGCACCATCTCCACCCCGGTAGATTTTACAACCAGGGCGGTGGCTTGGTTGCTCACAAGCGGAATCAAGCTGCACAATGGATTTTCGGTTTGCGATGGCCGGCCGGATTGGCTATGTTCCGGGCATGACAGAGACGCAGCAAAAGCGGCTGAAACGGATCATGAAAGATGCATTCCGGATTCAAGACCGTTTTGTCGCCGAGCCGGTTCTGGCCCGCACCGGCAAGGGCTATCTGAAAAGCGAGGGCGTCGAGACGTTGCAGCGGATCAAGGCCGGTCTGAGAAAATCCTCCGCTCGCTGAGCTTCTTCTTTCATGCCGCGCCTCGTCAAACCTTGGCTGGCTTCGTTCGACTGGGAGATCGTCACAGAAATCAACCGCGGCCTCTGCCAGCAGAAGAACGCGTTGCACAAACCCACGTCCGACGGACATCTGCCCGCCAAAACTTTGTGGCAGACCAATCAATCCAAGGATATTTCACTGGCTGATGCGCTTGACATCTGCCTGAAGTGTCACCGGCTGGCACCGTTCTGTTTTTACAACAGAAACACTTTTGCCGCCATTGCCCGTGATTTCATCGCCGAATTGTCACCGGGACTGGCAGCAGACAAACGGCATATTTTGCGCGGCATTGCGGGACACATCGTGGCGGGCACGGCTACGGATATTGAGCGCAGGCAGTTGGATTCCATGCTCGCGGCGCTGGAGAAATAACTCGCGGCTGAGTTTTGGTGACGCGGAGTTTCACTGCCCAAATTCGCAAGTGGTTTGCACTGGCCGAAGATGACAAACCTACACAGAGCCTTATTCTGGGCGCATCCATGACCAACCATTGTTCATCCAGTAACGCCAGCCGTCTTCCCCAAATTATTTCCACGCTCGCAGCTATTATTATATTGATGCAAACCGGCGCGTCGCTCCGCGCGGAAAGTCCGACGGTTGAACACACCGTTCGCATCGTGCTCGTCGGCGATTCCACCGTGACGGATGGCGCGGGCTGGGGCTTGGGCTTCAAACAATTTGTCAACGACCACGCCGAATGCATCAACACTTCGGCGGGCGGCCGCAGCTCGAAAAGTTTCATCGCCGAGGGCAAGTGGAAAAAGGCGCTGGAGCTGAAGGGCGATTACTATCTCATCCAGTTTGGCCACAACGACGAACCCGGCAAAGGCCCGGAGCGCGAGACCGATCCGGCCACGACCTTCACGACCAACATGCTGCGTTACGTGGAGGAGGCCCGCGCCATCGGGGCGAAACCCATTCTCGTCACTTCACTCGTGCGCCGACAATGGGACAAGTCCGGCAACGGCAAAATCAATTCCAGCCTAGTGCCGTACGTCGAGGCCGTGCGAAAAATTGCCACCGAATACCAGGTGCCGCTCGTGGATTTGCACGCGCGCAGCCAGGAATTGTGCGAAGCGTGGGGCAAGGAAAAGTGCGTCGCCTTCAGTCCGATCAAGCCGACCAACCAAGTGGACAACACGCATCTGAACGCCAAAGGCAGCGTGATTTTCGCGCGGTTGGTGATCGAGGAATTGCGCAAAGCCGTGCCGGAACTCGCGCCGTGTTTTCGCGCGGAACCAAATGCGGGGCTTCCAGTTCTGCCGTGAAGGTTTTTTCCGTCCGCGAACTGGGCGCGAAAGGCGACGGCAAAACGCTGGACACGGACGCGATTCAAAAGGCGTTTGACGAATGTGCCAAAGCCGGCGGCGGTACGGTCGTGCTGGGTGAGGGCGTCTATCTGAGCAAACCGATTTATTTTCGGAGCAGCCACACCACGCTTAAGCTCGAAGAGGGCGCGACGTTGCAGGCGACGGACGCGCCGGAGGATTTTGCGGTGCCCGGCAGGCCCGGTGCCGTGACCGCGTTCGTCAATGCCAGCGGCCTTACAAACATTGCGATTCTAGGCGAAGGGAAAATTGACGGCGCGGGCGCGCGCTGGTGGGCACCGGTGAAGGCGGCGAAAAAATCCGGCACGCCGGAAACGCAGCGGCGTCCGCGCCTGATTATTATATCGGACTGCAAGGGCGTGCGTGTGGAGGGCGTGACGCTACAAAACTCGCCGAGTTTTCATCTGGTGCCGACGGGCTGCGAAGATGTGGTGATTGACGGCGTGACAATCCGCGCGCCGGCTGATTCACCGAACACAGACGCGATTGATCCGAGCGCGTGCCGCAACGTCCGCATTTCCCATTGCACACTGGACGTAGGCGATGACAACGTCGCCCTCAAGGCCGGTCGCGCCGTGCCGGGGCGCGCGGCCGCGTGTGAAAATATTTTCGTGAGCGATTGCACGCTGCTGCACGGCCACGGCATGTCCATCGGCAGCGAGACGGCGGGCGGCGTTAAAAGTTTCACCGTGGAACGCTGCACGTTCAACGGCACGACGAGCGGCATTCGCATCAAGACCGGACGCGAGCGCGGCGGGTTGGTGGAGGGCATCACGTACCGCGACCTGACGATGACGAACGTGGACTGGCCGATCAGCATCACCTGTTACTATCCGAAAGTTCCCGCGACCGATGCGGCGCAACCGGTCACTTCCACGACTCCCGTTTTCCGGAAAATAAAAATCAGCAATGTGACCGCCTCAAGTCCGCGCACGGCGGGGCAGATTGTCGGTCTGCCGGAAAGCCTGGTTTCGGAAGTGGTTTTGGAGAATGTGAATTTGACCGCGCCCACCGGCCTGACGATTCGCAATGCGAGGGACATCGAATTCAGGGGTGTGAACATTCAGGTTAAAAAGGGCGAGCCGTTGATCCTGGAGAACGCGCAAGTGCGCAAACCGTGAACTGAATTGCACATGGGTAGGGATGACTTCTGCCGATGAACAGATAATGTATTCTGTAAATCAGCCGAAAATCTATGACCCACACATTTGTTGCCAGCGTGTCCGTCAATCGTCCGCTTGCCATTATTGGTGTCAAAGCACACAACCTCGCCCGGCTGTTCTGACATTCCGCCACCTTGATTTTTTCGTCCGATGAACCCCTCAAAACAAACTATGAAACACCTGTTCAACATCCCTCCGCAGTTCAGGCGCTCCGCCGCCGGCAGATTCACCGCCAAACTCACCGTGTTGGTCGCCCTCTTGGGAGCGACTGCCGCACCCGCTGCCACCGCCATTTGGAGCGGAGCCAGCGGCGCGGGCACCAACTGGTTCACCGGTGCCAACTGGGTGGGCGGCACCGCGCCCGCCGGCGCGGATGACGTGAAATTTTTTGACTCGGGCACCAACGGCGTGCCGCTCCTGCCCAACAACTTGGTGGACGTGTCGTTCGGGATCGGCACGCTGCAGTTCGGCGAGACGAATGGCAGTCACACCATTTCCATCGCGGCAGGCCAGACGCTGTTCGTGACGAATGGCAACCTCGTTGTCGGCACGGCCGGCGATTTGGCGGTGGTGAAGAGCCTGACGAACGCCGTGACCGGCGCGGGCGGCACGTTGATGGTGAGCAACTCGGCGGCGGTGATTACCATCCAGCAGGGCACGGCGACAGCGGTGAACGGCTCGCGCGGCAACCTGGATTTGTCCGGGCTGGACACCTTCATCGCGAACGTGAAGGGCATCGGCCTCGGCAGCACGGTGTTTCCCAATCCCAATAACGCCAATCAGCGCGAGGCGGGTTCATTGATTTTGGCGAAGACGAATTTCATCACGCTGGCGCTGACGGACACGCTGGCGAACTACCAGTTGGCGGGCAAGACCAACGCCATCGAGTTGAGCCGCAACCCCGGCAACAACTCGGCCATCTTGAGCCAGCTCGTGCTCGGCCAATCGAACGTGATCAACGTGGATAGCATGGCGTTCGGGCGCGACAAGGCGTCGGCCAGTTCGGCGGGCATCATGGTATTCAATTCGGCGTTCACGAACGGAAATCCCGTGGCGGTGTTCCGCGGCGCGGCGGGCGGCTCCAGTCGCGTGACGTGGTGGGCGATGGGCGACATGAACGCCAACGCCTCGTCCGCGCAGCTTTCGCTGGGCACGAACGATTTCAGCAACGGCACGGTGGACGCACTGGTGGAGACGATGTCGCTGGGTCGCGACTGCTCCCCGCAACATACGGCGACGGGTTTTAACTTGGGCGTACTCACGTTCACAGCGGGGACGATAGACGTGAACAATCTACTCGTGGGCAACCAGGCAGTCGGCCCGATTACCAGCCTCGCGGGCAATCAGGGCATTGTGAACGTGAACGGCGCGGCGGCGAAACTGGTCGTCAACAATACGCTTGAACTCGGCCATACCACGGTCGCCTTCGTTCCCAACGTCAGCGGCACGAACGCGGCGAAGACCTTTGGTGTCCTGAACATCCGCAACGGCGGCACGGTGTTCGCCAACCGCATCATCGTAGGGGCCGCGAGCACGAACAACAACACCATCACGCTGAACTCCGGCACGCTCGTGGTCACGAACGGCGTCGGCTCGCCGGGCAGCCGCCCGACCACGTTCGCCATCACGAACTCCACGCTGCGCCTGAACATCACGGGCATCACGAACATTTTCTGCACAAACCTCGTCAGCGGCGGCCTGACAAATTTGATCAGCCCGGATTCCGTGGCGGTCTTTGCCAGTTATCCGAAGCAGGTCGTGTTGATCCGGTACGCTTCGCAGATTGGTGTCGGCGTGACGAACTTCGGCCTGACGAATCTTCCGGCCTCCGCGCCCGGCGCGTATCTTTCGAACAACGTCGCCAACAGCTCACTGGATTTGGTGCTGCCGTTTGATCCGCGCCCGATCATCACCGCGCAGCCCAGCAGCTACAGCGGCAACCCCGGCGACAACGTGGCGTTCAACGTGACCATCAGCGGCACCAGCGCGACACCCCTGTCGTATCAATGGTATCTCGGCGCGACGCCGCTTGCGAATGGCCCGACGGGCAACGGCTCGACGCTTGCCGGCGCGACCACCGCGTCGCTCGCCGTCAACAACGCGCAGCCGGGCGACAACGGCAATTATACGGTGATCATTTCCAACGCCTACGGCTCGGCCACCAACTCGCCGGCGGCGGTGCTGACCATCAGCACCGGTTGCGTCGCACCTGGACTGACCGGCCCGAACAACACGACGGTGATTCAAGGCAACAACGCCACGTTCAGCGCGTCGGCTTCCGGCAACCCCGTGCCGGATTTGCAGTGGCGTCGCAACGGTGCGGACATTTCTGGCCAGACCGGCAGTAGCTACACCGTCACCAACGCGCAGTATCCAGCAGATGACGGCGCGGTCTTCTCGCTCGTGGCTTCAAATGCCTGCGGCCTGGTGACGAACAGCGCGACGCTCACGGTGATTGTCACGCCGACCATCAGCGTGCAGCCCGTCAGCCTCGTCGTGACCAGCACGCAGACTGGGTCCTTCTCCGTCACCGCGACCGGCGTGCCGGCTCCGGCGTATCAGTGGTATTTCAACAACGGCCCGATCAGCAACGAGACAAATTCCACCTACACCATCGCCAGCGCGACGTCGGCAAACACCGGCACCTACAAGGTCATCGTCAGCAACACCGCCGGCTCCGTGCCCAGTTCCAACGCGACGCTGATTGTGAATTCCACGATGTCCACCGTCACACTCTCGCCGGTGAACGGTGCCTCGGGCATTTGCTACGACACACCGCTGGCGGTCACGTTCAGTGCCGCACCCAGTCTCGGCGCGGCGGGCAAGATCAAGATTTACAACATCACCAATTCCACCACGCCGGTGGACACCATTGACGTCGCCTTGGGCGCGGCGCAGCAGCGTGCCTTCCCCGGCGACGGCCAGTCCTTCACCTACCAGACTGTTCAGATCACCGGAAACACGGTGAAAATTTTCCCGCGCTTCAACGTGCTGTCATCGAACGCGACCTATTACATGACGATTGACAACGGCGCGTTCACCGATGTGACCGGCGCATATTTTGTCGGCATCACGGCGAACAACGTCTGGTCGTTCGCAACGAAAACCGGCGGCCCGGCGGACACCAACAATCCCGTGGTCAACGCTGACGGCAGCGCGGACTTCGTCACCGTGCAGGGTGCGGTGAACTCGCTCGCGACCGGCACCAACGCCACGCAGCGCGTCGTCAGCATCCGCAACGGTCTCTACAACGAGATCGTGGACATTGCCGGCAAACACAACGTCACGCTCCGCGGCCAGAGCCGTGCGGGTGCGGTGATCTACTTCCCGAACAACGCCAACTTTCAGACCGCGAACGGCGGCACCACGCACGCGCGCATGACCTTCAAGGTGAATGCGAATGACATCGTCCTCGACACGCTGACCGTCTCGAACAGCACGCCGCAGGGCGGCTCACAGGCCGAGGCGCTGATGATCGAGAGCAACGCCAAGCGCTGCATCGTCTTCAACTCGGAAATTGACAGCCGGCAGGACACCATTCTGGGCAACCAGAACTCCTCGCAGACCTACTTCTACAAGAGCGTCATCAAGGGCAACTTTGACTACATCTGGGGTGGTGGGAATTTCTACTTCGACCAATGCGAGATCCGCACCATTGGCGGCACCGGCAACGCGAATTTCAGCGCCGCGCGCACGGACACGGCGGGTACGCAGAGCCTGAACTTCCCGTGGCTCAACCCGTCCGGCGGCTACACCGCCAACGGCATGTCGTTCGTCAGTTGTACTTTCACCGCCGAGTCCGGCGTCGGCCCCGTTACTCTCGCCGGCAGCAACGGCACGGCGAACAACAACGTTTCGTGGGTCGGCTGCGACTTTGCCACGAACTACGTCGCGCCGTCCGCAGCGCTGTTCAGCGGCGCGTATGTGTTCTGGCAAAGTGCCAACACGACCAACGGTGTTCCCGTTACGTTTGCCGTGCTCACGGCCATCAGCGGAGCAGACGCGCGTCTGCTGGCTGCGACGAACATCCCGACGTGGTTCTACGGTTGGACGCCGCAGCTCGCGCCGAACATCCTGACCCAGCCTGCCAATCAAAGCGTCGGTGGTGGTCAGACAGCGAACTTCAGCGTCGTTGCCTCCGGCATTTCCGCCCCGACGTATCAATGGCTCAAGAACGGCTCGCCGCTTGCGGGCCAGACCAGTTCCACGCTCGCGCTCATCAATGCCAGCGCGAATGACGTGGCCGCTTACTCGGTCATCGTCTCCAACGCGGCGGGCGTCGTCACCAGCAGTTCCGCCACGTTGACCGTGGGCAACAACGCGCCGACGCTCACGCCCGTTGCCAACGCCACCGTCAATGTTGGCGTCACCGTCAACAACACGCATGTCGCCGCCGATCTCGACGCACCGGTGCAGAGTCTGGCCTTCTCGCTCCTTTCCGGGCCGGGCAGCGTTGGTTCCGGCAGCGGCGTTTTCACCTGGCGTCCGCAGGTGACCGACTCGAACACGACCAACGTCATCAAAGTGGTCGTGACCGACAATGGCTCGCCCAACTTGAGCGCAACGAACACCTTCACCGTGATTGTCAATCCCTTGACGCAGCCGGACGCGGGTGCCCCGGTGTATGCCGGCGGACAATTCAATCTCAGCGTGAGTGGACAGGTCGGCCCCGACTACGCCCTGCAAGTTTCCACCGACCTAGCCAGCGGTGTTTGGACCACACTCCAGATCACCAACTCGCCGCCGTCACCGTTCACCTTCAGCGACACCAACGCGGCCAATCTGCCTGCGCAATTCTATCGCATCAAGGTCGGCCCGCCGCTGCCTTGATCTGAGCGGCTGAAAAACACAAAAAACCGGCAAGCTTCGGCTTGCCGGTTTTTTTTGAATGCGAAAGGACTATTCCTTCTTGGCTTTCTTGGGTTTCTCAGCTTTTTCGGCCTTGTCACCTTTGACTTCCACGTCCACCGCGACCATCTGATATTGCACGGTGACTTTGTCGCCGACTTTCACCGCCACGCCTTTGGTGCTTTTACTGTGGGCGATCTGCCATTTGTCTTCGCCCTTCTGGACGACGAGGTAGGTGTCATTCACTTCGAGCACCGGGCCGGTGACCTGATAAGTTTTGGCATCAGCCGCGAGGAGGTTGGTGGCGGCGAGGCTGAGTGCCATGCCGAGGATGAGGATAATTTTTTCATTTGGTTTGGTATGTTTGTTTACGTCGGTTGACCCGGACAAACTGCCAAAACTTCCGCGCTATTCAAAATATAAAAAACACCGCTGATTCCACCGCTCCCGCTCCCGGAACGTCCTTCAACGGTCCTGCCAGCCGATCCATCGGGCGACGTCATCGCGCTGATGCAGCAGCCGGACGCGCCACTCCAGATGTGGTGAATAGCCGTGATGATAATCCACCATCGAAACCGCCCGCGCCACATCGGCCTCGGAAAATTCCGTCCGTCCGGTGCTCGCCGCCAGCCAGCGGCTCAACCACAGGACGACCGGATAAAGCAGCGCTAGGCTGCGGAAGCCTTCGATCAAAGGCCGGTCATGAAAAGCCCGGCCGCAAAAATGCAGGCTTTGGATCTTCACGCGGAAGTAGCGCGTCAGCAACGCTTCCATCGCCGGCGACAAGGGTTGAAAAGGTTTTTCCAGGTCGCTGAACTTCACGCTCGCCAGCCCCTCGCGCAACGCCGGGGTGCGTCCGCCGGCCCGCACAAAACACAGCACCGCCCGGAGTCGCTGCCAGCGGCCGCTGGCTCCGCCGGGATTATCCACCCGCGTCGTCCGCGCGTGCTCGAACACCATCAGGCGGAGGAACAGTCTCCCAAAGCGACTGGGCCGGGCAGGGGAGGTGGGTCGGGTCGGGAGTTTATTTGCGGCGCTTTTCACCAGCGCTGCCAAAATCTCCTCGGCCCCCGCGCCGCTGATTTGATCGAGCATGCCTTTTTCAACCGCTGCGAGCCAATGCAGCGCGCGCAACAGTTTTAACGCCATCGGCACGTCCGAGGGAGCCAACGAAGAATCGAGCCATTTGACGAAGCGCAAAAAATCCGGCCACTCGCCGTCCGGCGCGTCAAGGATGGGCGGCGGCGAACCCGCATCGTAATCTGCTGGCACCACGAGCCGCGCGAGTTTCTGAATCTCCGGCATCTGCGCCGACAACGGCCGTCCCCGATTCTCCGCCGCCGAGGGACAACTGAAGCGCAGGCCCACCGCCACTGTTTCCCCCGCCGGATGAATCACCAGTGGATACAACCGGCACGCCAATGGTTTGGCCTCCTCGCCAAACTTCGCATGGATGCGGCAACGGCCAGCTGCATCAAGAAAAACGCACGCCCCGTCGCTTTGATGTCCGAGGCGAAAAATATTTCCTTCCGCCACGATCATGTCTTCCGAGTCCACGCCGTCTGTCCACTTTTGTTTTTCGAGGCGAGATTTTTCTTCCGGTGTGACCGCGATGAGCAACCGGCCACGGCAGCAATCGCCGCAACCGTGGCAACTCCAGTTCTGCAACGTGGGAATCTCAATCGGCAAAGACTTCATGCAATGCCGGGAGGCTAATTCTTCCGCCCGCGCACCAAAAGCAAAACCGCTCCGTATTCCAGGAGCGGTTTCAATTCACGGGCCGAATTTATTTCGCCGCGCCGGCCTTGGTGGTTTGCGACGTGGCCATCAGTTCACCCAGCAGGTTGCAATTTTGGGGGATCAAGGTGATGGCGGCTTCCCCGGCGATGAGGTTTTGCGTTTCCAGGACTTTGAACAGGGCGCGGGAAATATCCGGGTCTTGCGAGATTTTTTTCAGCGCGAGTCCGACAATCTGCGGGCGCATCGCCGCCGCCCGCGCGAACTCCACCGCCGCCTGCTGCTCCGCGGTGCTGGCGATGATGTTCACCTGGTTCGTGCCGTCCTGCTTGATGGCGGAGGTCACCTGGCGCAGGCGGTTCACGACTTTCTCCTCAATCTGCTTGATCATGCCGGTGTCGCGGAAATGCACCTTGCGGATGTACACCGAGCCGAGGTGATAACCCCAGTCCTCGGACTGCGGTGACACTTCGGTGCGCACGGTCTGACTCATGGGATGACGGTTCTGCAGCATGTCGGCGAGCTTCATGTTGCTGAGACAACGGACCGTTGAGTTGCCCACGTTGGCCGCGAGCGAGCCGCGCGGGTCGGCGTTTTTGAAAAGGTAGGCGACGGGGTCGCTGACGACCATTTCGTACCAAATGCCGATGCCCATCGGCGCGCCTTCCTCGGAATTGACGGCGGTGCTGCGGAGATATTCCTGATCCAGCCGTAGATCAAGCGTGTGACAGCGGCCAAGGAAGTTTACCAGCGGGGCTTTGACGCCCATTTTGAAAATGAGGATGTGCAATCCCGGTTCGTCAATCACCGCGACGACCTTGCCGAAGAGCATGTACACCTTGCACTGCCGTTCCTCGACAATGGTGTAAAGCCCGAACAACCGCACGATGCCCAGAAACAAGGGCACCAAAATGAACATGCCCAGGAACGTTCCCAGCGCGCCGGCGAAAAAATTAGTCATGATTCGCCTCCACAATCACCGTGGTTGCTTCACTGTAGAGTTTGAGGCGAACGTTCCGGACGTAGGCGTCCAAAGCGCCTGCGCCGTTTTGTTTCAAGTCGCTCAATTGTTCCGCCAGCGCGACGATCGGCAGCACCTCCGCCTGCGCCTTGAGCGTCTCGATCTCCACCGCGCGTTTCGACTGCACGATCTTCTGATCCGCGCTCGCCTGCGCCAGGCTGATGTCCGAGGAAACCTGGTTGTACGCCGTATTGATCGCGGCCAGCGCCGACTCAACTTCGTGCGGCGGATCAATGCCCGTGATGAGCGACGCATCGAGCGTGATGCCGTAACGCGCGGCGGACACGGCACATTCGCGATACATGTGGTCGTTGATATCGCTGAGGTTTTTGCGGAGGTCGTTGATCGAGATGCCGATCACGGCGGTCGCCGCGATGTTGTGCAGGGCGGAGGCGTCGCCGGGCCGGGCGTGGGCGGGCGCTTCAAAGTTGGCGATGCGTTCGCGCAAAACGGAAACAAAATAACCCATGACATGCGTGATCGGACGTTTCACGCCGAAGAGATAGGCGTAGAGATTTTTCTCCGAGACGTGCCAGCGGATCTGGCCTTTCAAGCCGGTGTTGAGCTGGTCTTTCGTGACCGCTTCGAGCATCGTGCCGGCGTCATTCGCCGAGGGATTTTCCGGGTCGTACGCCATGTTCATGATCTGGGTGGCGACGGAAACTTTATAGACCCGTTCCCACGGCCATTTGAAATAAGGGCCGCCTGGCGGAATCATCCGTACCTGTGGATAGTTGTAGCGCTCCTTTTCTTCAGCGGTCAGTTGATCGGCAATCGGGTCTTGCGAGGTCATGGCGTCCCCGACGCGTTCCGCGCGGCCGAAACTGGTTTTCACCGCGCGCTCATTTTGGTTCACGGTGTAAAAGCCGGCCACGAGATAACGGACGAGGAACCAAGCGATGAAGCCGACGACACAACCTAGAAAGACGGTGCTCATAAGATGGGCATTTGAATACTCGCTGAGAAATAATTAACAAGGCAAAAGAAAAAAGCCGCTCCAGTTTTCCCGGAGCGGCTTTTGAGTTTTTGGTAGGGCGGCGCTGCTGCGGCACCTTTTGGCCGACCAGCAGGTCTGCCCTACCGCATTGAATTACTTTTTCTTGGAAGCAGCTTTGCGCTTCTCCTCGATGGCGGCTTGCGCAGTAGCCAAGCGCGCGACGGGGACGCGATACGGGCTACACGAAACGTAGGTGAGGCCGACGCGATGGCAAAATTTCACACGGTGCGTGCAGGCCGCGCCTGCTCGCCGCCGTGTTCGTCGCAGATGCCGAGCTTGATGCCGGGGCGGGTCCGGTGAGTCGCCACCCAAAAAAAGATTGGGCCTTGCGCCGCCATGCAGCCGAAAACGGCAAGGCAACCGCGCAGCCAAGTTTTACAATCAAAACTTTTATGAGCAAACAGACGGTGAAACCCAGCGGTCAGCCCGATGACTGTGAGAACGTAAAAACAAACCAGCAATAGCAGGTCAAGCCACGCTACGAACTTTCCCCAAAGCAAAATGGCTGTGATTACAATTCCAATCGGCGGCCCAAAAAGAGTCGCCGCCACCAGGAGTTTTGTTTTGTTCATACAGTCATTCTCATTGGAGCTGACCGCAGGAAAACAAAGAGGGCGCGAACTCATCACGCCCTCGGAAGAGGCCCTAGGAGGCCCAAATAGAAGACGCAAAAAGCCGCGCCCCATGGGGCGCGTGCTTTCGGCGGTCTCTCTTGTGAAATTTCCTAGGTTTCTTCCGAGACCCGCAGCCGAAGCTACGCAAAAGTTAAATTATTAAATGTTCTGGTCGTTATTTTGAAATTTTGTCGTCCAACGGAAAGAAGCATAGCGAAACAGTTTGCCGTTGCAACCGGTGAGTTTGGCAGTATCCGACTCCTCACCCCGGCCCTCTCCTCGTTGAGCGAGGAGAGGGAGCAAGTCAGTGTGCGTCAGTAGGCCGGTCGCCGTGGAATAATCGGTCGCGTCCGGTCTTGTCCTCCTCTCCCCGCCCAAGCGGGGAGAGGAACGAGGTGAGGGGATTTCATCCGCACTGGCCGAATGCTTCCATTTTCATGTGGACGGGCTTGAAATATTTTTCGCAACAGACATTCTCCTGCCATGAGCCTGAAACAAATCGCCCGCGAACTTCGTCGCCATCAGACGGACGAAGAAAAGCAGCTTTGGCGGGCGTTGCGGGACCGGCGTTTTGCAGGATTCAAATTTCGCCGCCAGCACCTGGTCGGCGATTGCATCCTGGATTTTTACTGTGCGGATGCAAAGCTCGCCGTGGAATTGGACGGCTCACAGCACGGCCATCCCGAAGGCATGCAGCGCGATGCCGAGCGTGAAAAGTTTCTGGCAGAGCATGGCATTGAGACATTGCGCTTCTGGAATCATCAGTGGCACAAGAACCGAGAAGGCTGCCTACTGGAAATCTGGAACGCAGTTCAGCGGCGGTCGGGCTGCGTGCGGGTGATGAAAAATGCGGGCGAGCAAAAATTCATTCCGCCGGATTTGAAGCAGATAATTCTTCCGAAAAATTGATCCTCCTCACCCCGGCCCTCTCCTCGTTGGGCGAGGAAAGGGAGAAAAATTTCGCGTGGTTTCCACCTTCGCCAGCTTCGGCGCGGCGGATGTGTGTTTCGCGTTAAACTTCTGCCGCCCTTTCAGGGCTTGGAATCTTTTTAACCACAAACCCAAGGCGTTGCCCTGGGCTATCATCTGGCGGGCTTTCAGCCCTTTCGTTGGGAACTGATCCAATTCGCGGGTAGCAAAAAGCCGCCCCGGTTTCCCGGGGCGGCTTAAACGTGCTCGTTGCAAGCAACGGCACAACGTCACCTTGCGGCAACAAACTTACTTCTTCTTCGCCTTGCGCTTTTCTTCGATGGCGGCTTGGGCCGCTGCGAGGCGCGCGACGGGCACGCGATAGGGTGAGCAGCTCACGTAGGTCAGGCCGACGCGGTGGCAGAACTTCACGGAGTCAGGGTCGCCACCGTGTTCACCACAGATGCCGAGCTTGATGCCAGGACGGGTCTTGTTGCCCTTCGCCGCCGCGATCTGGATCAGTTGGCCGACGCCGGTCTGGTCAATTGAGGCGAACGGATTCTTCTTCACGATTTCGTTTTCGGTGTAAGCGCCGAGGAACGAACCGGAGTCGTCGCGCGACATGCCGAGGCAGGTTTGCGTGAGGTCGTTCGTGCCGAAGCTGAAGAATTCAGCGGTGTGCGCGATCTCGTCGGCGGTGAGCGCGCCACGCGGGATTTCAATCATCGTGCCGACGGAGTAAGAGATTTTAACCTTCTTCTCTTTCTGCACGAGCGCGGCGACTTCGTGAACGATCGCGACCTGGAGGTCGAGTTCCTTCTTGAAGCCGACGAGCGGGATCATGATTTCGGGCTTGGCCTTGAAACCTTTCTTGGTCGCATCGGCGGCGGCTTCGAGCACGGCGCGCGCCTGCATCCGCGTGATTTCGGGATACTTGATGCCGAGACGGCAGCCACGGAAACCGAGCATCGGATTGAACTCATGCAGTTCGTGGACGCGCGCCATGATTTTTTCAACCGGCACTTTCAATTTCCGCGCAAGATCCATCTGCGCCTCTTTGGTGTTCGGGAGGAATTCATGCAGCGGCGGATCGAGGAAACGGATCGTGGCGGGATAACCTTTCAGCGCCTTGAAGATGCCGAAGAAGTCTTCGCGTTGATACGGGAGCAATTTCGCCAACGCTTCTTCGCGGGAAGCGAGGTTGTCGGCGAGAATCATTT
Source organism: Verrucomicrobiota bacterium (assembly GCA_025363535.1). Lineage (GTDB taxonomy): Bacteria > Verrucomicrobiota > Verrucomicrobiia > Limisphaerales > CAIQOK01 > CAIQOK01. The sequence continues at coordinate 17,572 of JANYDP010000252.1, forward strand.
CGCGCATCGCGTCAATACGGTCGCCCTCAAAGAACATATGTTCTGTGCGGGTGAGGCCGATGCCCACTGCGCCGAACGCGATGGCCTGCTCGGTCTGCTCGGGCGTGTCGGCGTTGGTGCGAACTTGAAGCTTGGTGGCCTTGGCGCACCACGCCATCAGTTGGACGTAGTTCTTATACTTCTCGGTTTTCTGCGCGGCTTTGTCGTTG
>JANYDP010000416.1 GCA_025363535.1 Verrucomicrobiota bacterium
GTTCGTGAGTCCGGATTGAACGAGCGTCTGGGCGTTTTCAGCGAGCGAGGGTTTGGCGGCGAGCGTTTCGAGATTGCCGGCCGCAATGTTGCGGCGCAGCGCGTCGGTCACGCGAAAACTTTCCACGACCGGGAGTCGTCCGCGATAGCCGGTGGACAGGCAACCCGCGCAACCTTTGCCGGAACAGTTACCGCACCGACGACGCAGCAGCCGCTGGTTCAAAATGAGTTCGACCGACGACGCCACCGCCGAGGCATCGGGGCACAACCCGCGCAACCTTTCCAGCACGCCGTTGCACGAGCCGGCGTGCAGCGTCGAGATGACGAGATGTCCCGTGAGCGCCGCGCGCACGGCGATGTTGGCGGTCTCCTCGTCGCGCACTTCGCCAATGACGAGCACCTGCGGGTCTTGCCGGAGCAAGTGGCGCGCGGCCTTGGCGAAATCCAGTCCGCGCGCCTCGTTCACCTCGGTTTGCATCACGCCGGAAACGATCTGTTCGGCGGGGTCTTCAATGGTGATGATGTGGCGGCCGCCGAGTCCGGCGAGGAAGCGGAGACAGGCGTAAATCGTCGTGGTCTTGCCGCTGCCCGCCGGGCCGGTGAGGAGCAGCAGCCCGGAAGTTTGGCGCAGAAATTTTTCCAGTTCGACGCGCGCATTCGCCGGCAGTTCCAGGTCGCCAAGATTTTTGGCGGTGGCCGAGTTGAACAGCCGCAGGACAATTTTTTCTCCGCTCACGGTGGGGTAGGTGGCGACGCGGAGGTCGTTTTGACTGCCGAGCTCCGCGCGATCAATGCGGCCATCCTGCGGCAGCGATTCCTGATACGTCTTGAGCTGCGCGAGAAATTTGATGCGGCCAAAGACGCGCTCGGCCACGTCGTCAGGAAGCGTTGTGACCGGGGCGAGGACGCCGTCGAGTCGAAAGGAAATCTCCGCCGCCCTGCCGCGCATTTGCAAATGGATGTCGCTCGCGCCGGCGCGCTCGGCGTCGCGGACGAGTTGTTCGAGGACTTTTGGCGCGTCGTCCGCAGGTGAGGGCGTGTTCATGATTGAATTCAAGCTGAACATCACGACAGGACAAAGCGGATTTTGTCACGGGGATTTTGGTTTGCCCAAGCTATAGATCCGCGCAATGAATTCATTTCGATGCCGCCTGGTCCAGAACTTCAACGCGTCAATACTCCTGATCGGTTCGGACGACTCGCAAACTACTGCGGAGTGTCCCAATTTTGACCTGCATCTTTCCTGTGAAACGCCTGAGTCGCTCCATCTCGTCACGAATGTTCTCCAGTTGAGGACTTCATGTCCCAAGATCGTCGCGGCGTGTCTCCAGATGAGCACGAGGGGTCTCCAGATGCCTGCGGAGGGCGTCCAGATCAAGTCGGCAGGTTTACGTTTCGAGCCGGCATGTGTCCAAACGAATACGGCGGGCTTCAACCTCGCTCTTGGCAGCGTCCGGATGCCGAGTAGCTGGCTTCGGATCACTTCAGCGGTTGTCTGGATGACCGCAGCGAATCTCTAAATCGCGGCGAACACCTCTCAAATGAGGGCGGTATTTTTGCAGATCGTATTTGCTCGTCCTCCTCAGTTTGGACTGTGGCATTCTTCTGAGGACTGCGTTCTATGGAGTGCGGCGACATGTCGCCGCTTTCCCCCTGGCAGACATGTCTGCCAGTTCCCAAAGCGCAGTCATGCCTGCGCACTCCAAAAGGTTTCGGACTGTGCAGTTCAGAAGAAGCCTCACGGGCAACCCGTTCATGCCTGTTTGACGACCGAAACTTTCCCCAAAATCTTCAACTGCCCCGCTTCTCCACGAAGGACTTTGACCCCGTAATACACGCACCGGATCATCGCGGCGACGCAGATGACCACTATGACCCAGGTGCCTGAATTTGATCCTTCAGTAGGTTTGCCGGTGGATGCGGCGACATCGGCAAAACCGCGCCCAATGGCTGCTTCAATGGCGATGACTCCGCCCGGGAGCACGATGCCCGCGATGATGATGAAGATGGCAAGTCCGCGCGAACACGCGGGACGCCAGGCCGTTCCACAGGCTTCGCATTGTAGATTGTTGACCGCTTGACTCGGCGACGAGGCAAACTGACCGGAAGCCGTTTTTATTTTCGCGCTTTGACACGCCGGACATTGTTTTTGGTCGCTCATATAGAATGGTTTAGTGTGGTTTAATTAAAACGGTGGTGCCGGAACGACGGGCGTGTTTGAGGGGCGCGGCAGCGTCTTGGAGTGCGCAGGCATGACTGCGCTTTGAGCCTGGGAG
>JANYDP010000352.1 GCA_025363535.1 Verrucomicrobiota bacterium
ATTTCTGCTCGTCCCGCAGTTTGGCGGCGAAGGTGACTTCCATTTCCTGACCGTAAATGTCGCCGGCAAAATCGAGCAGGTGAACCTCCACGCGGAGTTGCGGCGTCGGGTTGTTTACGGTCGGGCGCAGACCAATGTTCAACACCGCGCGAAAACTTTTCTTCCCAACGTTCGCATGCGCGGCATAAACCCCGTTGGGTGGCAGCAACAGCCCGGTCGTGTCCAGATTCGCCGTGGGAAAACCGAGTTTGTGTCCAAGCTGGTCGCCATGCACGACTCCGCCCGCGAAGGAATAGGCGCGTCCGAGCATCTGGCTGGCGGCGTCAAAATCACCGGCGCGGATGGCTTCGCGAATGCGCGTGCTGCTGACGACTTTGCCGTCGAGGGAAACTTCCGCCATGCCGTGGACAGTGAAATTGAGTTCCGCGCCGAGGGTTTTTAGCAACGCGACGTTGCCACTGCGTTTGTTGCCGAAGACAAAATCCGCACCGACGCAGATGCTCTGGATGCGACCTAAATCCCGGACGAGTCCGCGAATGAAAGTCTCGCCCGTCTGCTGGCTGAAAGCCTTGTCGAAAGGAATTTCCAGCACCGCATCCGCACCGAGGGATTTGATCGTGCGCAGTTTTTGCGGCCGGGAATAAATCAGCGGCGGCACACGGTCGGGCGCGACGATGGTGCTGGGATGTTTGTCGAACGTGACAACGAGCGCGAGGCCGTCATGCTTCCGCGCATCGGCGACGGTCTGCCGGATGATCTGCTGATGGCCGAGATGCACTCCGTCGAACACACCGATAGCCAGGCAGACCTTGCGGCTGCCGCTGCCGAGTTGGTTCGCAGCGTGAATGACTTTCATCTTAGGACATCGCCACCAGTTTCAAAAATGGCATCACCCGCTTTTCCAATTCACTGGTCGTGAGCTTGAGCAACGGATCCAGCGGCATGGCGTCGGCGACATCAAACTTGCCGGAGACCGCACGGCGCAACGTGGCGAGATGCGCACCGCAGCCGAGCTTGTTGCCGAGATCGTGAGCGACGCTGCGGACATACGTGCCCTTGGTGCAGGCGAGCTTGAAGGTGCCGACGGGTTCGGTGTAGGCCGTGAAACGAAAGTTGTAGATGTGGACCAGGCGCGGCTCACGCTCCACCTCGATGCCTTTGCGCGCCAGTTTGTAGAGCGGGACGCCATTTTTCTTGATGGCAGAAACCATCGGCGGGATTTGCATCTGATCGCCGATGAAGGACGCCGAGGCTTCGTTCAATTCATCGAGCGTCATCGGCATCACCGGGAGCGACGCGGTGATCTCACCGTCAGCGTCGTAGCTGTCGGTGGCTTCGCCGAACTTCATCGTGCCTTCATAAACCTTGTCGTCGGACATGAGCTTTTCGGAAAGCTTGGTGCCGCGGCCAAGGACGATGATGAGCAGGCCGGTGGCATTCGGATCGAGCGTGCCGCAATGGCCGACCTTTTTGATGCCGAACTTGCGGCGGATGGCATCCACGACATCGTGCGAAGTCGGGCCGCTGGGTTTATCAACGAGGAGCGCGCCGTCGAGCGTGGAGAATTCTTGCATGAAATTACTTGGCGGCGTGGATCGCCTTTTTAACTGCCGCAATCACTTTGCGCTGCGTGGCGAGCGGCGTGCCGGGGATGCGTGCGCCGGCCGCCGCCGGATGACCGCCGCCGCCAAACAGGCCGGCGATGTCACTGACGTTCACCTTCGCACTTTTTGAGCGCAAGCTGATGCGGGTCAGCTCCGGTTCAATTTCCTCGAACACGCACGCAACGACCACCGGCTCAATCGCACGGATGTGGTCAATCAAACCCTCGGTGTCGTTGCTCTCCGCGCCGGTGCGGGCGAGGTCGGCCTTCTTGAGCCAGAAATAGCCGATTTTATTTTCCTGCGTCAGCCGGAAGTGACTGTAAACATGCTTGAGCAGACGCGCGCGCGAGAGTGGATAGGACTGATAGACTTCATCGGTAATCTTTGCCAGGTTCGCGCCGCGCGTGACGAGTTCGGCGCCCGCGTGAAAGGTGCCAGGCCGCGTGGACGGGTATTGAAAGGAGCCGGTGTCCGTGGAGATCGCGGTGAACAGGCAGTCCGCGATTTGCTTGGTAACCGGCCAGCGCGCGATTTTCAACAGGCGATAAATCAGTTCGCCCGTGGAAGGTTCGCGCGGCGAGATCCAGTTCACGTCGCCGTAGCGCGTGTTGCTTTCGTGATGGTCAATGTTGATGAGCAGGCCGCGCTCGGCCACACAGTCACCCACCTTGCCCAGGCGCTCGAAACTCGCGCAGTCCGTGGCGATGACGCAGTCGAACTTCTGGCCGGGCTTCGGTTTCTGAAACACGCCGTCGGGATCGAGGAATTTTAATTTGGCGGGCGCAGCATCCTCGTTCCAGCAGCAGACTTTTTTGCCCTCCGCCTTCAACGCCAGCGCCAGGCCGACCTGCGAACCGATGCAGTCGCCGTCGGGCCGGATGTGGCCGGCGATGCAGAAAGTCTCCTTCTCGCGGATGACTTCGAGAATCCGGTCAATGACTTTGGGATGGCTTTTCACTAGGGCTTTTCCGGCGGAACGGCGGGGGCAGCGGGGGCGGCGGGGGGATTTTTTTCCAACTCCTCGATGATCTGCATCACGCGGTTGCCGCGCACAACGGATTCATCCATCACGAACCGCAGCACCGGCGTGAACTTCAAGACCACGGCGCTGGCCACGAGGGACTGGATGCGGATGCGGTGTTCGGAGAGCCGCGCGATGCCGCGCTTTTTCTGGTCGGCGTTGCCGAAGATGCTGATGAACACGACGGCGGACTTCAAATCGCCCGCCAGGTCAATGTCATTGACGTTGATCAGGCCGACCTGCGAGACGTCGAACTCGCGGCGGATGGCTTCGCCGATTTCGCGCTTGAGCAATTCACGGACTCGTTCTTGGCGGACGGTGAGCATGGGAATTTATGATTTTGGATTTACGATTTACGATTGCCCCAAGAGCGGGCAACCGTCACAAAACATCACAGCTTCGCCGCAGTTTTTTCCACCGAGTAGCACTCGATGGCGTCGCCGACCTGCAGGTCGCTGAAACCGTCAATGCGGATGCCGCACTCCATGCCGGCGCGGACTTCGTTGACCTCGTCCTGGAAACGGCGCAGCGACTGGGTGATGCCTTCGTAGATGATTTCCTTGCGGCGGCGGATGCGCACCTTGCCCTTGGCAATGCGGCCCGCGCTGACGACGCAACCCGCGACCGGCACGCCGCTGGACAGCTCGAAAATTTTCCGCACATCGGCCGAGCCGACGATGACGTCCTTGAGAATCGGATCGAGCAGGCCGGCCATGCCCTCCTTCACCTGGTCAATCAACTCGTAGATGATCGCGTAAAGTTTGATCTGCACGCCTTCGTGCTTGGCCTTGTCGGCGACGCCGCTGTCCACGCGGGTGTGGAAGCCGAGAATGATCGCGTCGGACGCGGAGGCGAGCGACACGTCGGATTCGGTGATCGTGCCGACCGCGCTGTGGATGATGTCGAGCGCAACCTTGTCGGCCTCGATTTTTTTCAATGCCTCGACAATCGCCTCGACGGAACCCTGCGTGTCCGCCTTGACGACGACCTTGAGCACCTTGCCCTGCTGGCCTTGCAACGTGGCGAAAAGATTTTCCAACGTGACCTTGGAGCGGGCGGCTTCCTGGCCCAGCAACCGCGCTTCGTGGACGCGTTTCTCGGTCAGATCGCGCGCGGCCTTTTCGTCCTCGACGATGATGAATTCCAAACCGGCTTCCGGCACGCCGTTCAAGCCGAGAACTTTCACGGCCACCGACGGGCCGGCTTCCTTGAGACGCTTGCCTTCTTCGTTGATGAGCGCACGGACGCGGCCGTAATGTTCGCCGCAGAGAATGACTTGCCCAACTTTGAGCGTTCCTTTGCGCACGAGCACGGTGGCGATGGGACCGCCGGGTTCGAGACCGGATTCGATGACGTTACCCTTAGCGTTGCGGTTGGGATTCGCCTTGAGTTCCAGCAAGTCCGCCTGGAGCAAAATCAATTCAATCAGCTTGTCCACACCCTGTTTGGTCAGCGCGGAAACTTCAGCGAAAATTGTGTCACCGCCCCAGTCGTCGGGCACCAGCCCCTTGTCCTGCAACTGCTGGCGGACTTTCAGGACGTTCGCGTTGGGATGGTCAATCTTGTTGACCGCGACGAGAATCGGAACCTTCGCCGCCTTCGCGTGGCTCAAGGCTTCGAGGGTCTGCGGCATGACGCCGTCATTCGCCGCCACGACGAGGACAACAATGTCCGTGACATTTGCCCCGCGCGCACGCATGGAGCTGAACGCCGCATGACCGGGCGTGTCGAGGAAAGTGACCTGGGCAATTTCCTTTTTGCGCTCGGGATGCGGGAAGGAAATCGTGTAAGCGCCAATGTGCTGGGTGATGCCGCCGGATTCGCCCGCCGCGACGTTGGCTTTGCGGATGACGTCGAGCAGCGAGGTCTTGCCGTGGTCAACGTGGCCCATGATGGTAACCACAGGCGCGCGCGGCTTGAGATCTTCGGGCTTGTCCTCAATGTCCGCTTCCACCTTCTTGACGACCGCGTGGACGACACCGCCACCGCGTTCGCGTTTCTCCACTTCAAAGCGCACGCCGTATTTGGCACAGACTTTTTGCGCGACTGCTTCTTCAATTGCTTGGTTGACGTTGGCGAAAACTCCCGCCTCCATCAGGTCGGCGATGATCTTGAACGGCTTTTGCTTGAGCTGTTCGGCGAGTTCGCGCACAACAATGGGCGGCTTGATGCTGATGACCTGCGCGTCGGCGGGCAGTGAAATCTTGGGAACCACCGGCTCGGCCGGCTTGCTGGGACCGCCGCGCTGGGGCGGGAAAGGAGGACGTCCACCCTGGCCACCAGGGCCGCGTTGAAAAGTGCGCGTGTCTCCACCACGGTTGTCGCCGCGGCGGACAAATTCAGTGCGGCCGGGTTCCGGCCGACGACCAGGAACGGGTGTCGGAGGTTTGGCCGCGCCGGATTTCTCGCCGGGTCTGGGCGCGCCCGGGCGAGTGGGCAGTTGCACGAAGCCGACTTTTTCTCCCAGCTTGGGCGGGGCCGGAGTCGGCGGGAGCTTGGGTGCCGGGGGCGCGATTTCCGCAACGGGAATTTCCGGCGCGGGCGCGGCGACGGGCGCGGTTTCAACGGCCTTCACCTCGGGGTCTGAAATCTTCGGAACTTCAACGACCGGTGGCGCAACAGCGACGACAACCGGCGGCGGTGGCGGCGCGGTAATGACGACCATGGGTTCATGGACGATGACCGGCGGCGGCACGGTCGGCGGCGGCGTGGCCAGGGTGTTCAACTCCGGGTGGTCTTTGCGGATTTCTTCCTCGAGATACTCAGCGGTGATCTTGTCGAGCGAACTCGACGCCACCTTGGCGGCGGCAATGCCCAGCGTCTTGGCCTTGGTCAGGATGACCTTGTTGTCCAAGCCGAGCTTTTTTGATATGTCGTAAATCCGAACGGGCATAATTTATTTTTTCGCCAAACCGCATCATTGCAGCGGGTCGCACGGCTAGGCCGTGACCACGGCACCATCGCCACCAAGTTGAATCTTTTTGCGTTCCGCCTCATCGCGAGCCGCCTTCAAAACCGCGCCCGCCTGATCCCCAATCGCCGGCAGATCTGAAATGTCGCTTTCATCCGCCGACAGCAAATCTTCCAGCCGTGTCAAACCGGCATGAACCAATGCGTCCGCCTGCGGTTTGGAAATTCCAGGAATCGCAGCCAACAACTCGACCGCTTCGGCCACCTTCTCGTCGAAACCTTTTGTGACAATATATTCCGCTTCGATGTCCACCTGCCAGCCGACCAGCTTGGAGGTGAGCCGCGCGTTCTGACCGCGCTTGCCGATAGCGAGCGACAACTGGTCTTCGCTGGTCAGGATACGGACGCGTTTGCGAACTTCGTCCACCTCGAAGGCCTTCAACTTGGCCGGTGCAAGGGCGTTGGTGACGTAAGTTTTGATGTTCGCGTCCCAACGAATGATGTCCACCTTCTCGTTGTTCAATTCGCGGACAATGTTCTTCACGCGCTGGCCGCGCAGGCCAACGCACGCGCCGACCGGATCCACTTTTTCATCGCGCGTCCACACCGCGAGCTTGGTGCGGAAACCGGGTTCCCGGGCAATGGCTTTGACCTCAATGGTGCCGTCGTTGATCTCGGACACTTCGAGCTGGAACAGCTTGATGATGAAGCGCGGGTCGGCGCGGGACAAAATGATCTCGGGACCGTGGGCACCCTGCTCCACCGCTTTCACGTAGCAGCGGATGCGTTCACCGACTTGATATTCCTCAATCGGCACGCGCTCGCGGTTCGGCAGCATGGCCTCGTATTTTCCAAGGTCCACAATGACATCCGAACGCTCGAAACGCCGGACGGTGCCGCTGATGATTTCGCCGACACGATCCTTGAATTCGGTGAAGATAAGGGATTTTTCCGCGCGGCGAAGCTGTTGCATCAAAGCCTGCTTGGCATACTGCGCAGCGATGCGGCCGAAGCCGGTGGGGGTGACTTCTAACTCGACTTCCTCGCCGACTTGAGCATCAGGCTTGGCCCGACGGGCGTCAAAAACGGAAATCTGATCGTGCTTGGAAATGACCTTCTCGGAAACCACGAGCTTGGCGTAGGCACGAATGTCGCCGGACTTGGAATCAATCTCCACGCGCAATTCCCGCGCCGGGCCGACGGCTTTCTTGGCGGCGGACAGCAGCGATTCATGGACAGCACCCATCAGGACATCACGGCTGATGCCCTTTTCTTTTTCCCAGTATTCCAGTACGGCTAAAAAATCGGCGTTCATAACTCTTTCCGAACGGCGGAACCCAACCCCATGAGGGGAACAAAAAAGTCGGCAAGTATTAGCTTCCGACTTTCGCGCGCTGGCAGACCAGCAAATCTTTACCGTTCGCTGACACCTTAGAAATTTACACCAGAGAGGTCAAGCCGCATTTCCGCGAGGCTCGCCTGAGTTGGCCGCTCCATTCCCACACCAAGCAAATAATCCAAATAAACTCTTGCACTGCCGCGCACCGCTACCTATATTGCGCGCTCTTTTTGAAAGAAACTCTGATTTATGCGACGTCCAAAAGGTATTAAAACGAAGAAGTCCGTGGCCAAGCGATTCAAAATCACCGCCAGCGGAAAAGTCCTGCGCGCCAGCGCCGGGAAACGCCACTTGGCGCAAACCAAAAGCCCCAAGCGCCGGCGTAACCTGCGCGGCACCACCACCGTGCACCCCACGGACGTGTATCGCATCACGCAGAATCTCCCATTCAGCCACTGATTTTTCCTGACACCATTCAACTGACACAAATTTATGCGAGTTACCAACGCACCAGCCTCCCGCAAACGCCGCAAACGGATGATCACAGCCGCCAAGGGCTACCGGATGCGCCGTTCCAAACTGTACCGCTACGCGTCCGACGCCGTGGATCACGGCCGCCAGTACGCCTACCGCGACCGTCGCGTCAAGAAGCGCACCTTCCGCTATCTCTGGCAGATCCGCATCAACGCCGCCGCCCGCGCGCTCGGCATGACCTACAGCCGCTTCATGGAAGGCATCAAAGCCGCCAACTGCGCGCTGGATCGCAAGGTGTTGTCTGACATCGCCGCGACGGACGCGCCCGCTTTTGCCAAGCTCGTCGAGCTTGCCCAAAACGCGCTCAAGACCAAAGCTACGGCCAAGGCCTAAACACGGCTTAGAATTCGATCTCATCAAAACGGGCGAGCCTGAAAAGGTTCGCCCGTTTGCTTTTTAATATCGCGATCCCGGATTGGAACTACTTTCCTTTCCGCAGGAGGAAATTCAAAGTTGCAGTCAAGACCACAACCGTTCGTTCAATGTCTGAAGGTCAGCTCCGTTGAGGGAGCCGACGACCTTGACTACCAACCGTTCTTCCACCGTGGCAAGCTGGGCTTACTGCCTGCGGCTGTCGTTGAAGCAACTGGTTGCGATTTCCAAAACGGAAAATTCCGCAGAAAAGGACGTGCTGTTGAAACACGGACTCGGCACGCCGACGGAAATTTTTGCGCGGATGGGGGAATTGCTCTGCTAAAAATTCTTCGAGCCATTCAAAACTAAATTATATTGAGATTAACACAGATTTCGCGCATGGTTTTGCGAGCACAGAATCAGTGATCAAATCTACTTTGCCTATGGGCTTATTTGACTTTTTTAAACAAAAGGGTGCCGATTCGTCAACAGCTTCTATTGAATACTTCAAGAAAGGCGTTGCATACGCCACTGGAACGGGTGTTCAACAGAACTATGGTGAAGCACTGAAATGGTATAAAAAAGCTGCCGAACTTGGACACATGGATGCTCAAACTAACTTGGGGGTTATGTTTGCGAACGGGCAAGGAGTCGAACAAGACTATACTGAGGCGGCGAAATGGTATCTGAAGGCGGCCGGTTTAGGCGAGGCAACAGCTCGGTACAATCTCGGGCTTTTTTATGCGGAGGGTTTGGGTGTGCGGAAGGACTATGCTCAGGCTGCTAAGTGGTCCCAGATGGCGGCAGACCAAGGAAACTCCGGGGCAATGAATAATTTGGCAAAGTTTTACTTTTATGGGTTAGGTGTCGGACAAGACACGAAGCATGGTTTGCAATTGCTGCAAATGTCCGCAAACGCCGGATTTATCACTGCCCAATATAGTCTTGGATGTTTGTATCGAGACGGAGATATCGTGCCAAAGAATGCCACGCTGGCGGCAAAATGGATCCGCATGGCGGCAGAACAAGGATTTGCTCAGGCGGAATGCGACATGGGGATTTTATATGAAGTCGGTTTCGGAGTGCAGGAAGACTTTGCAAAAGCATTTCAATGGCACTCAAAAGCCGCAGAGCAGGGAAACCTAGACGGTATGTGTTCGCTTTCTGAGTGCTACAAGTCAGGCAAGGGCGTGGATGTGAATCTGGTTGAAGCTTACAGGTGGTTGAAAACGGCAATGAACTCGGCCGAAATGTTTTACCTTGAATCCCAATTAAAGGACTTAGCTGGCAAACTGACACGAGAGCAACTTTCCAAGGCAGAACGCCTAGCTGCCAACTTCGTGCCAAAACGGAAAATCATTCTCTGAACATGTTGTTGTAGGAACCTTGCTTCACATGCTCGTGATCATCTCTTGGAAGAATTTCAGAACTTCTGTGAGTGTTACTCGCACTAACTGAGCAGAAAGGTATTGATCAAAAGCTGGAGCATATTTTCGATCATGTTTGTCTGGGTCAGGCAAATCTCTCCGAATCTTCCATTTTAGCTCCCAAGGGCAAACAGGAGGATGGACTGGAAATCGAACGCCTTGAGTGACGATCACCAAGTCAACTGTGCTTTTGTTATGATTGGCGAGATCCCTAGCTAATCTGTGACCCACTACCGCTTTGCCGAATTGATGTTTATCGCGTTTCGACCGGTACGTCTGCCCGCATAGCTTATAGAGATCGTTGTCGAGTTTAGTGATCCAATCCAACGTCTCTGCAAGGACTGCGAACGAATCAGCAGGCGATGGGCTGGTGCGACACCGTTGAAACCGGTTAACTGCGTCTTTCAGCGCGCTGGCCGATCTTCTTATCCGCTCGGGCAGTTCGGAATTGGTATCCATAATTCGATTTACATCCTCAGGCTATGCTTCAAAAGGCGAGCATAAAACAATTTCCTTAAAAAATTCTTCGCGCCATTCTTCCGGAAACCTGATTTCCTTTCTGCATGGCGAAACGGTTGTTTTTACTGGATGGCATGGCGTTGGTTTACCGGGCGCACTTTGCGTTCGTTCACCGGCCCATTCTCACGTCGGCGGGACTGAACACCTCCGCGCTTTATGGGTTCACGCAGACGTTGCTGGAAATCCTCAGCAAGGAACAGCCTACCCACATCGCCGTGGCGTTCGACACCAGCGCGCCGACGGCGCGACACGTCGCGTATCCCGAATACAAGGCGCAACGCCAGGCCATGCCCGAGGATTTGTCCGCCGCCTTGCCGCACGTCCGCCGCATGATCGAGGCGTTCAACATTCCCGTGCTCATCGAGGATGGATTCGAGGCGGATGACATCATCGGCACGCTCGCGCGTCGTGCGGAGGTCGCGGGGTTCCAGACGTTCATGGTCACGCCGGACAAGGATTTTGGTCAGCTTGTGGACGCGAACACTTTTATTTTCAAACCCGGACGATCGGGCGACGAGGTGGAAATTCTCGACGCGGAAAAGATCAAACACCGCTGGAGCATCCAGCGGCCGGAGCAGGTCGTGGACGTGCTCGCGCTCATGGGCGACGCGTCGGATAACATTCCCGGCGTGCCGGGCATCGGCGAAAAGACGGCGATGAAATTGATCGGTGAATACGGCACCGTGGAAAATCTTTTAGCCAGCACCCCTAAGCTCAAAGGCAAGCTGAAAGAATCGCTGGAAACCAACCGCGAAATTGCCCTGCTCTCGAAAAGGTTGGTGACCATTTTGCACGACGCGCCGTGTCCGGTGGATTTGGAATTGCTGAAGCTGCGTCCGCAGAACGAGGAAGCGGTGAAGGCACTGCTGGTGGAGTTTGAGTTTAATTCCATTGGCCGGCGGTTATTTGGTGAGGAATTCAAGGCGGGGAGAGGGTTTCAACCGGGCAGGGCTGATCTGCCGGTCAGCCAGGACGCGCAGCAGAGCGCCCCTACCGGAGAAGTTGGAGCGCCGGTCTCCGACCCGGCCCGAACCGAGGACGTCCCGAAACTCGCCGGGCCGGAGGCCGGCGCTCCAATCGCCAACTTAAAATCCCTCGCCGAGATTCCGCACGAATACATCGTCATCACCACCGATTCCGCGCGGGCGGAACTCATCCACACTTTGCTCGGCCTGAAATCATTTTGTTTCAAAGCTGCGACGCTGGGTGACGATTCCAAAGCCGCGCGGCTGGAAGGTCTTGCCTTCTCCTTCAAGCCACACACCGGTTTTTTTGTGCCACTGGCGGGCAACACCGAGCACGCCGGAAAAATTCTCCGCGAGTTCCAGCCAGTGTTTGAATCCGCGAGCGAAAAGGTCGGGCACAATCTCAAGTTCGACTTGAGCGTGCTGCGCTGGCATGGAATTTCCGTCCACGGAAAACTTTTCGACACGATGGTGGCGCACAGTCTCGTCGAGCCAGAGCAACGGCATGAGCTGGAGTTTTTGTCGGAGGCTTACCTGGGCTACAGCCCGAGCAAAGCCGCCAGCGAAGCGAAGGAGGAGCAACTCAATCTCGGCGATGTGGCTTCGGAAAAAACCGCCGAGCGCACCACCGAATCAGCGGACGTGGCCTTGCAACTCCGGGCCGCCTTGGAACCGTTGCTCAGGCAAAAGGCGCAGGAGCGCGTGTTTTACGACATCGAAGCCCCGCTGATCTCCGTGCTGGTGGACATGGAGTTTGAAGGCATCCGCGTGGACTCCGCCGCGCTGGCCGAGTTCGCCGCGCAGCTTTCCGGGGAGATGAGCGCGGCGGAGAAAACCATCCACCAACTGGCCGGCCGCGAGTTCAACGTCGCTTCGCCGCGCCAGCTTGGCGAAATTCTGTTCGATGTTTTGAAGCTTTCCGCGAGCGCCAAGAAAACCAAAAGCGGCCAGTACGCCACCGACGAGCAGACCCTGCTCGCACTCGCCCCGGATCATGAAATCGTCCAGCGCCTGTTGGAACATCGTGGCGCGACGAAGTTAAAATCCACCTATGCCGACGCCTTGCCGCTCGCAATCTGGCCGAAGACCGGACGCATCCACACGACTTACAATCAGGTGGCGACGGCGACCGGGCGGTTGAATTCCGTGAGCCCGAATTTGCAGAACATTCCCATCCGCACCGAGCGCGGGCAGGAAATTCGCAAAGCGTTTGTTCCGCGCGGTGAGGGCTTCGTCCTGCTCTCGGCGGATTACTCGCAGATCGAGTTGCGCATCATCGCCGGGCTGAGTCGCGAGGCGGGCTTGCTTGAAGCATTTCGCCTGGGCGTGGATGTTCACACCGCCACGGCGGCGAAAGTTTTTAGTGTCGCGCCTGAAACAGTCACTCCCGCGATGCGCAGCAAGGCCAAGATGGTCAACTTTGGAATCGCCTACGGCATCTCCGCCTTCGGCTTATCGCAGCGGTTGAACATTCCGCGCGCGGAAGCCGCCGAGATCATTGGGCAATACTTCGCGCAGTTTCCCGGCATCCGCGAATTCATGGACGGCACGATCAGTTTTGCGCGCCAGCACGGCTACGTCGAAACCGTGACGGGCCGGCGCCGTTATTTGCGCGACATCAATTCCTCCAACGGCACCGTGCGCGCCGGCGCCGAGCGCAACGCCATCAACGCGCCGATCCAGGGCACCGCCGCCGACATGATCAAGCTGGCGATGATCGCGATTCACCAGGAACTCACGCGCCGTAATTTGAAAACCAAGATGCTGTTGCAAGTGCATGACGAACTCGTCTTCGATCTTTGCCTAGCCGAGGAAAAGGAGGTGCTGCCGGTGGTGGTGGAAAAAATGAAGGCGGCCATCGCGCTCGACGTGCCCATCGAAGTGGAAATGGGCACAGGCAAGACCTGGCTGGCGGCGCATTAAGCGGGAACACGAAGGGTGTTTCGTGGCTAAACAAATATTTCCGCGCCAGATTGAATACTGTGGCAGTTTGCACGGTCGTATCTCCGGCAAAAAGAAGTTGGCATCCTCCAATGTTGCTTCAATATTTTACTGACGGCAGGTTTCGAAAGATTTTATGACTGATAAATCAAATCCTCCGACGGTTCCCGGCAAGCGCCGCAGTTGGTTGAAAATACTGGGCGGCCTTTTTGCGCTGCTCGTGCTGCTGCTGATCGTCGCCTACTTCGTGGGCACCAGTTCGGGATTTTT
>JANYDP010000394.1 GCA_025363535.1 Verrucomicrobiota bacterium
ACATTGACGCCGCCGTGCGCGCGGCGGAACAGGTCTTGTGCGAACCGGGCAACGGCGACGTGCTGATCTTCATGCCGGGCGAACGCGACATCCGCGAGACAAGCGACTTGCTCGAAGGCCGCTTTGGACGCGAGGCGGAAATCATTCCGTTGTTCGGACGACTCAGCGCGGGCGAGCAGCAACGCGTGTTCTCGCCGTCGGAGCATCGTAAAATAATTGTCGCCACCAACATCGCTGAGACTTCGCTGACACTTCCCGGCATCCGTTACGTGATTGATTCCGGACTGGTACGCATGAGCCGCTACAATCCGCGCACGCGTACGCAGCGATTGCCGGTGGAACCCATTTCCCAAAGTAGCGCCAACCAGCGCAAGGGCCGCAGCGGACGCGTGCGGGACGGTGTTTGCATCCGGCTTTATTCGGAAGAAGATTTTGCGGAACGCCCGCAGTACACGCAGCCGGAAATCCAGCGCGCGAACCTGGCCGAAGTCATCCTGCGCATGAAGGCTCACCGGCTGGGCGAGATTGAAACGTTTCCGTTCGTGAACCCGCCGCCGCCTGCCGCGATTCAAGGCGGTTATCTCTTGCTGCAAGAACTCGGCGCACTGGATGAAAAGCGCGAGCTTACGCCGCTCGGCCGTGATCTTTCGCATCTGCCGATTGATCCCACGTTGGGCCGGATGCTCATTCAATCGCAGCAGGAACACGCCACGCGCGAGCTGCTCATCATTGCGGCGGGCTTGAGCATTCAAGATCCGCGTGAGCGTCCGCTGGATCAGAAGGACGCCGCCGCCGCCGCGCACAAAAAGTTTGTTGATCCTCAATCCGACTTTCTCACGCTGCTGAAAATCTGGGATGCGGTTCACGATCAATGGGAGCGGTTGCGCACGCAGGGAGCGCGGCGGAAATTTTGCCGCGCGAACTTTCTCTCCTACCTTCGCATGAGGGAGTGGCAGGATTTGCACGCGCAACTTCACGGCGCGCTGGAGGAGTTGGGCAAGTTCAAGTTGAACGAGAGCAACGCCGCCTACGACGCCATCCACCGCTCGATTCTCACCGGCCTGTTCGCGCACATCGGCCAGCGCAAAGAACGCAACACGTATCAAGTTGCGGGCAATCGGCAGGTCATGATCTTTCCCGGATCGGCGATGCATGATCGCGGTGAGCGGCAGACTAAACATTTCGTTCCCGCCAAAGGCAAAGCGCCGCCCAAGCCTGCATCCACGCAGCAGCCGCCGTGGATGGTGGCCGGTGAAATGGTGGAAACCTCGCAGCTTTTTGCGCGTACGGTGGCGGGGATTGATCCGCTCTGGATTGTGCAACTCGCGCCACACCTCTGCAAAGTCACGCACGCCCATCCGCGCTGGATTGTCGCTGCGGGAAATGTTTTGGCCGACGAGAAGATCACGCTCTACGGGCTTGAGGTGAGCAATAAAAAAGTTGCGTACGGAAACATCAATCCCAAGGAAGCCACGGAAATTTTTATCCGCGCCGCGCTGGTTGAAGAAAATTTGCTGCCCAGCTCTCGCGCTCGCGATGGGGCGGAAGATGATGACGACGATGTCCGGGTTCTCCACAGTGCGACGCCCAAGCCACCGCCGCTGCCGTCGCAATACGCCTTCCTCGAACACAATCGCAATGTCCGGCAAAAAATTGAAACCTGGCAGACGCGCGTTCGCCGCCACGATTTCGTGAGCCTGGATCAGGTGCTGTTTAACTTTTACGCGCAGTGCCTCACGAATGTTTCCTCGGTCCAGGAACTGAATCGTTTCCTTCGCGAGCAGGGCAATCCCGCATTGCTCTGCCTCACCGAGAGCGACCTGACCGGTGGCCAGGAGTTGAGCTACGATGCCGCCGCGTTTCCCGACGCCGTGCCGCTCGGCGGTCAACCCGTCGCGTTGTCCTACGCTTACACACCGGGCGAGGAATCAGACGGCGTGACGGTGAAGCTGGGCTTCTCGCTGGCGCAGACGATTTCACAGGCGAGAGTCGAGTGGGCGGTGCCAGGTTTGCGCGAGGGACAAATCAGCGAACTGCTGCGCGCGTTGCCGAAAGCAATCCGCCGCGAGCTGATGCCGTTTCCGCCGAAGGTGGCGGAGATTGCACGCGAGTTGAAACCGACCGGCGATTCGTTGCAGCAGGATCTCGCCGTGTTCATTCGCAAAAACTACGGCGTGGAAATTCCGCCCAATGCCTGGCCCGCCGATGCGATTCCCGCGCACCTGCGGCCGCGCATCGAAGTGGTCGGCCCCGATCAGAAATCGCTCGGCACGAGCCGTGATCTCAACCAGCTCCGGCAGAAGCTGGAGAAGACCAAAGTCGAACCCGTGGCCGATGATTCCGCGTGGACGCGTCTGGCGCTGAAGTGGGAACGCTTCGGGCTGACCGGCTGGACGTTTGGGGATTTGCCGGAGCGCGTCACCGTGAGCGAGGCTGGGCCGGTGCCGGTGTATGCCTGGCCGGGTGTGCAGGCGGACGAGCGCGCCGTGAGCGTCCGGCTTTTCCGCAGTCAAGCGGCGGCGCGAAGCGCCAGCCTCGGCGGGATTCATCAACTCATCAAACTGGCGTTGCAAAAGGATTTCGCCTGGCTGCAAAAAGATTTGCGCGGGCTGTCGTGCCACGATGCGCTGATGGCGGGCCTTGGCACTGCCGATGAATTGCAGGCGACCGCGTTTGAAAATCTTCAGCGGTACATCCTGCCCCGAGAAGTGTTTCCCGCTTTGACAGCTGCGAATTTTTCCGCCGCTGTCGAACAGACGCGCAGCCAAATTCCGGGTCTGTCGAATCAGTTGATTGACCGCGTCGGCGTGATTCTGAAATTACGGCAGGACATCCAGCGTCGCAGCGGGCCGGCCACAGCCACCCCGGCCGCGCGTCCGAAAACGATTTCAGATTTGAGCCAGCTCGGCGCGGCGGTGGCGGTCAAGCGGCCGACGAATATCTGGGCTGAACAGTTGGACACCTTGCTGCCGCCGCGTTTTCTGGCCACGACTTCGTTCGCGCAGCTCGCGCATCTGCCGCGTTATCTCAAGGCATTGCTGACGCGCATCGAGCGGGCGGTGTTGAATCCGGTTAAGGATCAGGAACGCGCCCGGCAGCTCGCGCCGTATCTGGAGGCGGTGAGAAAATTTGCCGCCACGCCGCCGCCCGCCAGTGCGCGGCCGCAGTTGGAGGAGTTCCGCTGGATGGTGGAGGAGTTCAAGGTGTCCTTGTTTGCGCAGAAACTGGGGACCGCGTTTCCCATCTCGGCGCAGCGGCTGGAGCAGCAGTTGCGGAAGATCTGACGGGGCGCGGACGGGTTCGGAGATGCACATTTTTCAAGCGCAATTGCACCGGTGGGGCATTGCGGGGACGCAGTTCAGGCTCTAGTGTTCTGGCAAATTACCGATATAAAACAGCCACTATGATTTCATCGAGAGAATTGTCGTCTGAACGCCGGGCCGTGCCAAAAACACCTAGCGCCTTTACCTTGATTGAATTGCTCGTGGTCATTGCGATCATCGCGATTCTGGCGGCGATGTTGTTGCCAGCGCTGGGCAAGGCCAAGGAGCGAGCCAAGCGCATCTCCTGCATGAATAGCGAGAAACAGATGGGCATATCCATGGCGATTTATGTCGGGGATAACAATTCAACCTATCCGCTGTTGAAATGGGATCCGGCTGGGAGCATTTGGTATCCCTATGAGATGGCGCGCTTCAACGCCGCCAACGATCCGGCTCCGGCGGTGGGCTGGGAGGATTTGGGTTTGTTGTACGGAACCAAACTTTTGCCAAGTCCGGCGATTTATTATTGTTCGAGCAATCCACGCAATGCCACCGACCAGTTCAACATTGACTACTATCAGAATGCCACCTACGTATTTCCTTACGGCGGCTTTGGCGTCCCTGGTGCCAACAATCCTGGTTATGTGCGTTCCGGCTACTCTTATTTTCCGCAAAACAAAGTCTTGGATAATCCGATGGTCATTCCAGGGCTTCCGGCGGCCGGCTCCGTTGCCCTGCCGACCGTCAACGCCAAAGACACGAGTACTGCGGTCAGTGGCTGGAATGTCGTCAAGCCCATCAAAGAAAATGCGGTTGATCCCGCCAAAGCGACCGTGGCCGACAATCTTTCCAGCAGCGACCATATCTACCACAAGAACGGACTTAGCGTCGCCGGCCTCAATGCACTGTTTGGCGACGGACATGTGCGGTGGCAGGACGCCAAAGCCAACCCCAATTTGTTCAATAAAAACGGCGTTTGGGCAGCCATTGATGCAGGAACCTCTGGGGCGGCCCAGACCGACATCCGTTACTTGATGTATTCCTGGCAGCCGTAAGCATTTAGTTTAACGAAGCATTTCCCGTCACAGCAACAACCCGAAACCATCCCTGATTCACCTCTATGAAACGCAATCTTTGTCTTCGCCTAGCGCTCGCCGCACTCATGGCCGCCACGCCGCTCCTTGGGCGGGCGACCATCTTTTTCAACGACACGTTTGTCAACGGCAGCACGTTGAACAGCGCCACACCCGCGAACCCGACCAATAACAATTCAACGGCGTATGAAATGGCTTCATCCAAGTCATGGTCGCCAACGCCGACCCTGACCGCCAACGATCTCAAGTTTGGCATCGCCGCCACCACCAGCGGCAGCGTGGAAGTAGAGGCGCTCTTCGCCACCAACGTGATCGCGCTGACGGCCAACGGAGATTACATCCAGTTGACCGTGGTATTTACAAACACCCTCGGCCTGTTGACACAGTCGGGTTCGCTGGGTTTCGGGTTGTATAACAGCAGCCAGGTTAAGCCCATTGCGGGCGGCATGAACGGCAATGCCACCACCACCGGCACGCCGAACATTACTGGCGGTGCGCAGAATTGGCAGGGTTACGTCGGATTCGTGCAGTTTAACGCCGGGTCGCATCGGCTTTTGACACGGCCCGTCCAGTCCGTCACCACGGGTAACAATCAAGACTGCGTCACCACCGGCAGCGGCTCATCCAGTTATGCGGGCGCAGCCGGCGTCGGAGCCGCCGTGGCGTCCACGCTGGCTTTGAGTGCCGGCGCGGTTTACACGGAGGTGCTGACGATCACGCTCCTGACCAATGATTTCAACAGTCTCGCGATCAGCAACACGGTTTACGCCGGTGCGGGCACGGGTGGTTTGGTCGTCACGAACTTCGGCGGCATCGCCACCAACGCCACGCTGCTCACGTCCGGATTTGATGCGCTGGCCATCGGCTGGCGCGCGACGGCCAACGCGACGGCAACAACCATTGACATCGCGTCCATCAAGGTGGATGGCGTGGCGACTCCCGTCGGTACTCCACCGACCATCACCGTACAGCCCGTTGCGGTGAACGTCGCCACCGGCGGCTCCTGCATCTTCAATCTCACCGCCACCGGCTTTAACCTCACCTACCAATGGCATCGCAATGGAACGAACCTTGCCAATGGCGGCAACATTTCCGGTGCGACCAGCAGCGCGCTCATCATCAACAACGCCAGCGCGGCGGACGCGGCTTCCGGGGCCAACGGTTATTATTGCACCGTGACCGGCACGGGCAATTTTAGCGTGAACTCCACCACCAACGCGCTGGCGCTCGTGGCCGTCAAAAATCTGGTCTGGGAAGGCACCGGCACGCTGTGGGACTTGAACAACAGCCCTAGCTGGGTCGGCGGCCAAACGTTCAACTACGGCGATGCGGTGACCTTTAATGACGTGGGGGCGGCCAGCGTCAACGTGACGTTGAGCGGAAATTATTTGAGCGCGTCCAAGTGGACGATCTCGGGCAACACCGCCTATGCCTTCGGCGGTTCCGGCGTCATGGCGGGAACCGGCTCGCTGCTGATCAACTCCGGTGCCAACCAACAGTTCAACGGCACGGCGAACTACACATTCACAGGCGGCACGACCATCAGCAACACCAGTCCCTCGGTCAGCGATTATTTCTCGTTGTACCAGGGACTCGGCAACGGCCCGCTGACGCTGGCCGCTCCCGGCAAGGTGGAATTCGCCGTGTCCGGCAGCGCCACGGTCGGCATCCCCGGCGACATCACCGTCAACGACGATTTCACCATCCAGTTCGACGGCACGGGAACTTTCGGTGGGGTCATGCTGGGTAACCTTTCCGGCATCGCGGGCAAGACGCTGACCTTGGCGCCGCAAAGCACCGCCACCTTGAGCCGGTACCGTCTCTATGGCACGAATACGGTTTGCAACGCCAACCTTGTTTTGAACGGCGCCACCACCGATCAGGCGCAATACGGCGGCACGGTTCTGGCGTCGTACAACGGCTCGGGCAACCAGGTTTTCAACGGGGTCATTTCCGGTGACGGCGGCCTCATCACCCGTGGGGGCGGCAACACCATTCTCAATGCTGCCAACACCTATGCGGGCGGCACGACGCCCACCGCCGGCCAGATCGGCATCGGCAACAACGCCGCGCTCGGTGCCGGCCCGCTGAACCTCGCTCCTGAAATTCCGAACGCCACCGGCAGCGGCGCGATCTTCGCCTCTGGCGGCGCGCGCACGGTCGCCAATGTCATCCAGTATCCCAGCGGCACGAACAACCAGACCCTCATCATCAACGGCGCGAACGACCTCACCTTCACCAGCCCGATCAACCTCGCGGGCGTGGACGGTCTGGGCACACCGACCAACCGCACGTTCACCGTCAACAATACCGGCGCGACCACGTTCGCTGGAGCCATCGGTGACGCCTCCACCGGCCTGGGTATGGTCAAGAACGGCACGAACACACTCTACCTGAATGGCGTGAACACCTACTCCGGCCTGACCACCGTCAGTGCTGGACGCCTTGCTGGTTCAGGCACGATTGCTGGCTCCGTCCTTGTGGCCAGTACCAACGCCACCATCGGCGGCGGCGCGGCGTCCGGCCTGGGCACGCTCTCGGTCAGTGGCGGCTTGGTGTTGTCAAATAATGCGGGCGGCCTTTTCCGCGTGAACCGCACCGGCTCGCCCACCGCCGACGAGGTCGCCGTCACTGGCGGCTTGACCAATCTGGGCACGGGTACAATCACCATCACCAACCTTGGGGGCGTACTCCAGGTCGGCGATACCTTCGCGCTGTTCAACAAGGCCGTCGTCGGTGGCAACACGCTGATCGTCACAGGAGCCGGAGCCAACTGGACCAACAAGCTGGCCTTCAACGGCACGGTTGCCGTGCTCTCCTCCGTTCCCACCACGCCGACGAACCTCACGTTCAGCGTTGCCGGCAGCACCTTGACAGTCAGTTGGCCCGCGAGCTACCTCGGGTGGTCGTTGCAATCGAATGCCGTCAGCTTGAGTTCAACCAGCGGTTGGTTCGTGGTGCCCGGCTCGGCCGCCACCACCTCCATGAACTTCACCGCCAACGCGACGAAGACAAACGTCTTCTATCGCATGGTTTATCCGTAAGTTGCTGACCAACCGGACTGCGCTGGTTTGTGACCCCGCCGATTGACGCCAATCGGCGGGGTTCGCATTTCTTTTGAGCAAACCGCGTTCTGTCATCAATGACAGAACCAATAGCGAGTGGCTGGTTGAGCGCTAGGCGTGCCGCCGCCATTACCGGACAGGCGGGTTCGCCCGCCGCGAAACAATCTTGCCCTCGATTTTTTGAATGTAATTGGCGGCGTCTTTTTGTTCGACGATTTTCTGATGATTGCTGATGAGGGCGGAGTGATAGGCGGGTGGAGTAATCTTCAGTTCGCAAGCCAGCGCCAGCGCGGCCATGGTTTTCTGGTTCGCGGAAAGGGGCGCTTTGGCGTCCGCCGCAAAAATCTCAGCCGGATTCGCCGCTGCCGCCACGACTGCGCTGGCGG
>JANYDP010000407.1 GCA_025363535.1 Verrucomicrobiota bacterium
TTCCAGCCGTCCTTCAAGGCCTTGCCGCTCTTCGCGAGATTGGCGGCGAGCGTGACTGTGCCGCCCTCGTCGCGAACCACCCTGGCCGCGATGGCGGCGAAGGCTGCGTCGTCGTCCACGATGAGGCAGGAAAACTTGCGCTGGGTCTGGTTGCTGGCGGCCATTTCACGGGCGAGTGTAAGTCGTCCTGCCAAAATTCCAAGTCTGGATGCGCCGGGCCGATCAAGCCGGCTTCAGACTTCGTTCAATCGCCACAAGCAGTTCCTCCAACGCAAAGGGTTTGCCGACCGGCACGATCCGCTCAAGCTGATCCGCCAGCACCTCGCCGCTGGTGAGAATCACCGGCAGGCCCGGCTGCAACCGGCGCAGTTCGGCGATGGCATGGAAACCGTCCATCACCGGCATGGTTTGATCGGTGATGAACAGGCGCACTTCGCCAGCGTGCTCGCGAAACAAGGTGACCGCTTCCGCTCCGTTCGCCGCCGCCAGCACATGGTAGCCAAACGACGTCAGCTCCGAGGCGACCAGTTCGCGGATGGCCTGCTCGTCATCGGCCAGCAGAATCAATTCGCCGTGGCCCCGGGGTAATTTCTCCGCCGTGGCCGCCGCTGCCGTCGCCGGGATTTCCACTGCGCGCGGCAGAAAAACCTCGAACGAAGTTCCCTGGCCCGGCTCGCTTTCGACGCGCAGAAAACCGCCGTGGCTGTTCACGATTCGCAGCACGGTGGCCAGACCGATGCCCGTGCCGCGGCCTTCGCCCTTGGTGGAAAAAAACGGTTCAAAAATTTTTGCGCGCACTTCGGGCGGCATGCCGGTGCCGGTGTCGGAGACGAGCAGCGAAACGAAGCGGCGGGAAGAAACATTCAACATGGAACCTTCAACTCCCAACGCCGAATCTGGTGCGACGCTGCTGGCCGCGTTGGAGGTTGGGCGTTGCAGGTTGAAGGTTGAAGGTTCCCCGTTTTGAAATTCCTTCAGTTCCTCGGCGGACAATTCCACATTGTCCGCGACGAGCGAAAGTTTTCCACCGTCCGGCATGGCGTCGCGCGCATTGACGCAGAGGTTCAGGAGGACTTGGTGCAGTTGCGTGGGATTGCCGCGCACGGGCCAGAGATCGCCCGGCAAAAAAGCCTCGACGGAAATATTTTTTGGAAACGTCTCGCGCACCATCTTCTCCAGTTCCCGCACGAGGCCGTCGAGTTTCAACTGCTCGAAGTCGCCGCCTCGGCCGCGCGCGAACAGCAACACCTGCCGCACCATGTCCGCGCCGCGATGCGTGCTGGTTTCCATCATGCCGAGCAGTTGGCGGGATTCGTCATCCGTGGCCTTGCGGCGGAGAAGTTGCGTGCCCATGAGAATCGGGGCGAGGGCGTTGTTCAGATCGTGCGCCATGCCGCCGGCCAGCGTGCCGATGGTGTTCATGCGCTGGGTGCGGAGGAACTGCTGCTCCAGATTTTTCTGCTCGGTGATGTCGCTGTTGATCAGCAGCAGCTCGCGCGGCCGCCCGGCCTCGTCGCGGATCAAGGTCCACCGGCTCGCGACAATGACGAGGCTGCCGCTGCGGGTTTGCAATTTTAATTCGCCGTTCCACTCACCGTGCTGCAACGCGGCGGCGCGGGCGGTTTCGGCGGCGGCGGAATCGGCGGCAAATAATTCTGAAACATTCAACGTTGAACATTCAACGCCCCACGTCGAAGTGGGCGCGAGGTCGCTTGCCGCGTCGGAGGTTGCAGGTTGCAGGTTGAAGGTTGCAGGTTTCCAGCCAAACAATTTTTCCGCGCTCGGATTGGCGTAAAGGATTTTTCCATCCAGCGACTGTACAAGAATGGCATCGTGCGCCTTGTCAATCAGCGCGGCCTGCT
The DNA here is from genome assembly GCA_025363535.1 of Verrucomicrobiota bacterium. Lineage (GTDB taxonomy): Bacteria > Verrucomicrobiota > Verrucomicrobiia > Limisphaerales > CAIQOK01 > CAIQOK01. The sequence goes on from JANYDP010000407.1 coordinate 1,863, forward strand.
CGCGGATTTTCGCGTCGGCGATGCGCTTGGCGGCTTCGAAGCGTTTCCGCGCGTGATACCACTCCAGCGAATGAAACAGCACCGCGCCACCCAGCGCGGCGGGGATTTGTGCGCCGACCACAACCAGCCAGGGAAACCAAACGCCCTGCGCAAAACCAACGCGCGCCAGGCCAAACACCAGGCCCGCGCCCGCGAGCGATGCGACGGTGGCCGGCAGGGGCCGCAGCCAGGCGAGGCCGCCGCCGAAGATCAGCGCGATGAGCAGCACGATCAGAATTTCCCCGCCGCGCGAAAGGAGTGTGAGATTGTCGTGGCGGAGGAGATTGAGCAGTTGCGTCGCGTGAACTTCAACGCCGGGCAGAAACAGCTCCTTGTTTTTCCACGAGTGAAACGGGCTGCGAAATTCATCCTGCCGGTCGTTGAGTGAACCGACGAGAGTGCGGGCGCCGACGAAGACAATCTTCCCTTGGAAGAAATCGTCCGGCACACCGTTGGTCGCGAGCGCCTGACTGTAACTCACATGCGGAAGGGTCAACGGCGGCCCGTAGTAACGAATCCAAGTCTGGTTCGCCTCGCCCATGGCCCCGGCGGGTTGCGTCACTGGCAAATGCAGCGCGCTGGCCGCCGCCCACGCGAGCGCCGGTTGTTCTATCGCGGCAAATCCCGCCACGAAACGGCGCACGGCGCGGTCATCGTCAATGCCCAGCGAGGCGAGGCCGATGCCCGCTGCCGCGCGGCCGAACGGCTCATAGACCGCGCCGACCGAACCGAGTTTGACCCACGGATGTTCGTTGTCCGCGACCGCGCTCGACTTGTCGTTGTACTCGGCGGCGAGGATTACGTTGCCGTGGTCGCGGATCGCGTCGGCCAGGGCGCGGTCGGCGGTCGCATCCGGCCCGGCGGCGCTGAAGACGATGTCGAACACGACGGTTTTGGCTCCGGCCGTTTTCAGGCGGCGGAGCAGTTGGGCGTGGAGTTCGCGCGGCCAGGGTTGGGCGGGATCGAGATTGCGTTCGGTATAGGAAGGGATGTCGAGATAAACGATCACGACCGGAGAATTGTCGGTGGCCGGCCAATTGACTCCGCTCCACGAGTGCAGCGAATCATAGCTGGCCTGCGCGAAATCATCCTGCCGCACCGCGCCCAGCAGCGCGAGGCCGAGGAGGGCGACCAACAGCACGAGCAAAAAGCCGGCCGCGAGCCGGGGGCGTTTCACCTGCGATTGCGTCATGTGGCGGGAAGCATATTTCCACGGGCGTCCCGATCAACGCCATCGTCGGGCACGGGTGATCCCTTGCGTCGAA
>JANYDP010000471.1 GCA_025363535.1 Verrucomicrobiota bacterium
CAGGTCAAGGTCAATGACACGCTTGATTTGCGGATCAATCTGGAGGCCGCGACCCGGTCAGGCCTGCAGTTCAGCTCGCGCCTGACGCGCCTCGACAAGAGCCTCCGCCCCTTGCCCGGCGGCGACCCCAATCCCCCGCCCGCCAATCCGAAATAGCGCCATGCCGCTGCGTCGCTTCAAACAAATTAAATGGAAATTGACGCTCGTCATCCTGGGCACCAGCTCGGTGGTGCTGGTGCTGGCGGCCATCACCGTGGGCATTTACGACTCGCTCAACTCACGGCAAAATCTGCTGTCCCAAGTGGAAACCATTGCGGAGATCACCGCCGCCAACAGCGCCGCCGCCCTCGCGTTCCGCGACTCCGGCGACGCCCAGGAGACTTTGAATTCACTCCGCGGCCGCCACGAGATTGATTATGCCAGCCTGCATCTCACCGACGGCCGGCCCTTTGTGAACTTCGTCCGCGACGGCGCACCACCTGCGGCCTCGGTGCCCGCACTCAAACAGGCAGGCCACCAATTTGAAAACGGCCGCCTGCTCGTCAACCGCACGGTGGCATTTCGTCAGGACACCGTCGGCACGCTCGTCATTGTCGCGAACTTGCAGCAACAGTCCGCCCGTTCCCAGACCTTCCTGGTGATCGCCTCACTGACGCTGGCGGGGCTGCTGGGCGTGGCGCTGCTGCTGGCCGCCCGGCTGCAACGGCTCGTCTCCAATCCCATCGCCGAACTGGCCCAGGTCGCGCAGCACATCACCGAGCACAACGATTACCGGATCCGGGCGATCCTCTCGTCGTCGGATGAAATCGGCGCGCTCGTCGCGGCCTTCAACCAGATGCTCGCGGAAATCGAGCGCCAGAACGGCATCCTGATCGAGAACGAAAGCCATCTCAAACTCGCCCTCTCCGCCTCCGACATGGGCGTGTGGGAATGGAATTTTCAAACCGACGCCGTATCCTGGTCGGTTGAAAATACCGGCGTCTTTGGTGTTCCCACCCAACTGACTTCGCTCGCCTCGTTCGGCCGGTTGATTCATCCCGAAGATGCCAACTCGGTGCTGGGCGTCGTCAAAGCCGCCGCAGAAAAGCTGGCCGCTTTCTCGGTGGAATACCGGATGGCCCCCGACGGTGCCGAGCCGGTTTGGGTGGCCCACCACGGGCAAGTGCGCCGCGACGCCACCGGCACGCCGACGGCGCTGACCGGCATTGTGCAAAATATTTCCGCGCGGAAACTGGCCGAAATCGAACGCCAGAAACTGCTCGCCCGCCTGCTCCATGCCGAGGAGGATGAACGCCGGCGCATCGCCCGCGAACTGCACGACACCACCGCTCAGCATCTGGCGGCGTTGAAAATAAACTTCGTCGGTTTTTGGGCCGGGCCGGAGACCCCGCCCAACCCCCGCGTGCTGGCCGAAAGCCGTGCCCTGCTCGATCTGGCCATCCAGGAAATCAGCACCCTCGCCTACGTCCTGCATCCGCCGGTGTTGGAGGAATTCGGCTTGGTGGATGCGCTGCGGGATTTCGCCCTGGGGGTCACCCGGCGCAGCGGCATCCAAGTTCTGGTGGCGGCGGAAGATTATTCCGGCCGCCTCCCCGGCCCCATCGAACTCACCCTGTTCCGCGTGATTCAAGAAAGCATCGCCAACGCGATCCGTCATTCAGGCACCAAACAAATCCATATCCGCCTCGTCCGCGACGCGCAGGAAATCCAGGTTGAAATTCAGGATTTCGGCCGCGGACTGCCCGTTCAACCCACCCCGGGCGACACCAAATTTCTGCACCGCTCCGGCGTGGGCCTGGCCGCCATGCGCGAACGGCTGACCCTCATCGGCGGCCAGTTGAACGTGGAATCCGATCCGGAAGGCGTCACGGTTCTCGCCTCCGTCCCCCTCACAACGGCGCTGGCGGCCGATGACAAACCAACGCCGGAGCAGGCGTCCGCATGAAAAAAATCCGGATCCTCATCGCCGATGATCACAGCATGATCCGGCAGGGCATCAAAGCGGTCATCGCCGCCCAACCCGCCTGGGAACTTTGCGGCGAAGCGAACAACGGCCGCACCCTGCTTGCGCTGGCGGTTAAACACAAACCCGACATCGTGGTCATGGACATCTCCATGCCTGAATTAAACGGGCTGGACACCACCCGGCTGTTGCGGCGCGATGCCCGACCACCCGCATCCTGATTCTCACCATGCACGATTCCGAGTCGCTGGTGGAGGAAGTCCTCAAGGCCGGCGCCCACGGATATCTGCTGAAAAGCGACGCCGGCGAACTGCTGCCCAAGGCCATCGGAGCCGTGGCCGCCGGCCATCGTTTCCTGACACCCCGATTCGCCGACGGCATCCACCGGCCACACCTGCCGGCCGCCTCCGCGCCCGGTGAGCCGTACCCCGCGCGCCTCACCCCCCGCGAGCGCCAGATCGTACAACTGCTCGCCGAAGGCAAATCCAACAAGGAAACCGCTGAAGCCCTCGGCATCAGTCTGACCACCGTGGAAACGCACCGGAAAAACATTCTGGCCAAACTCAAACTGCACGGCATGGCGGATCTGGTGCGCTACGCCATCCGCAATCAATTTATCCAGGCCTAGGTAATTCCTTTAGCCACCCTCCGTTCAAAGTCTCCCCCCATCTACCCAGTTTACGGGATACCCCCATGTCCGACATCTGTCATCATTGGGCATCACCAGCGGACTGGCCGGCGGCCCGCTCGGTTGGAAAAAGCATTTCACGCCAAGGAGGTGGAGTGGATGGTTTTCCGCCGTATCCCACGGCGGAAAACCATCGGGGAACTCCCCCACCAACAAACACCCGCCACCGCACTGCACGTCAAACCGTTTCTTTCCGCTGCTCCAAATAGGAGGCAATCGGTTCAGCACCCAAGGTGCCCGCGAGCTGCTCCACATACGCGGCGGCTTCCACTTCGGCCAGGGTTTTGCGCGCGGCCGTCAGGCGGCTGGCGATGCCGAGTTGCTCCGCCACATCCACATGACTCGGCTTGCGCAGGAACTGGTTGAGGTACTCGACGTGCCGGCGCCAGAGTTTACGATCCACCGCCTGCTTCGCCTTGAGCCGCGCGGCGTACCAGTCGCTCGTCAGCAGATAATCACGGGTGAACAACCGCCGCACCTCGGGATGCTCCAGCCCTTTGCCGTCCCCGTCGTCCGCTCGCATGATGTGTAGCAACGCCGCCAGCGGCGGACAGGCCTGCTGGATGCTGCCGTCGTCAAAATACATCTGCGACACGCGCTTCTGCGTGGCCACGATGTTGTCCATGCCATCCACGAAAATCTCCAGATCCTGCAACTCCGGACGCAGCATGTCCTCGGTGAAAACCGCGTGCGGGTGGTTGAACACGCGGCCAAAAAACGCGTGCACGAACCGCAGGTTGATGCGGTAGCCGAGCCGGCTCGCGAGAACTTTTTTTCCAGCATGATCAAAGTCGGCGCACTTTTCGAGGAACTGGTTGGCCAGCAGAAATTGCGGCGCACGTTCCTCCGGCGACATCCGGCAAAATACTTCCGGCACGATCAGGCTCACGTCGTGATCCACGCGGACGTTCGGCCCGACGCAGCCGGCGGCGGTAACGAACGCGTTGTGCCCGGTGAGGATGAACGACACCAGCGCGTTGTTCAAATCCATGATGGGCGGCAGCGCGTTGAACGGGCCTTTGGTCAGCGCGCCTTCCGAACCCGCGCCGGTGGTCGAGGGCGACTTGCCGGTCATGCTGCAAATAAATTCCATGAACAGCTCGGGCAGTTCAAAGTAATGGATCGGGTTGTAGCACGCGAGCGAACGGATGCCAGCCTCGGGCGGATTGTTGCGGCGGCCCGGCAACACGGCGTGTACGGGCGTGTGCACCGGCTGTCCCGGCGGCACGCGGCGACGCAGGCGCGCGCCGGTTTCGGCCAGATAACTTTCATCCGGTTGCACCAGGTCGGGACGCTTTTGTAGGTAGCGTGGATTCTTGCTGGGCTTGCCGTCCACCAAGCGCGGATGCGCGGTGGACACGAAATAATCCGGCTGCCCGGTTGCCGCGACGCCACCGATGAGCTGCTGCATCGGATCGGTGTATTGCGAGAAGCCGATGGCGTCCTCGACCAGTTCACGCGCGTCCACCGGCGTGAGCGGCTGGTAGTTGGAAAAAAAGTTCCCGGGCTGCACAAAGTCCGCCTCCGCCTGCTTGTCATAGCCGCGATGAATGGCATCGTCGGGCCGTTGAAACAGCCGCTGCTCCGTGTTCTTCACGAACTTCAGCACGGTGCGCTTTTCCATTTCGGACAGGTTTTGCAACCGCGCCGCCGGCACCAGCACGGACGCGGTGATGTCGTCCTCCATCTGGATTTTCACCGACGGATGAAAATCTTTGCGCAGGCCGAAGGTGCGCCAGAGGCCGTCAGCGTCGAAGCCCACGCGCAAATACGTGGTGACGAGCTTGCGGCTGTCGCACTTCAATTCGTTGCCGGGCGTGCCGTTGATGATGTCCACGCTGAAATGTTCGCGCCAGGCGTCGCCCCACTCCGGCTTGTAATAACGCTTCACGACGAAGACGAGTTCCTTGATGTATTGCGGGACGCTGTCGAGCCAGGTGTTGTAGGCCGGCGCGAAATCGCGCGGGTCGGGCGAAAGCAGTTTGATGACGGAACCCAGCGAACGTTCCGCCGCCAGCACGGCGCGGAAATCCTGTTTGCTCTTGTCGAGAAAACGATCCGAATAATCCCGGTGAATCAGCTCGCTCACGCGGTCAAAGTCCGTCTTCAAATCGGCGACGAACACCGGCCCGGTGAGAATCGCGTCGGTGATGGGTTTGGAAATTTCCGACTTGCCGCCACCGGAAACGGTGCTGGGCTTGTGGCACAGCAGGCCTTCCGCCGCCACGCCCACGAGCCGCCACGCCCGGTTGGCGCCGGGCGGTTTTTCCATGCGGACCTTGTAGCCGGAGGGCCGGACGTAGGTTTTGGTCGGTTGCAATTTGATGGAACGTTCGCCCCTGTCGTCCTTCCAAGAGATACGCTGCTTGTGCAGATCGAAGGCGGCATCCTCCGGCACATAGACAATGCCCGGAAATTTTTTATCCACCGCGCAACCCTCCGGCTGCACCTCGAGCTGATCGGCGTAACGCAACAGCACTTCGGAAAACGTATGGCCATGCTGGCGGACATGGGCCTCGCCGCTGAACTCCTCGCCCAGATCGTAGCTCGGAAAAACCAGCGCGCCGCCCGCGTGTTCCTCTTCGCAATGCCCGTAAAGATTGGCGGCGTAGCTGATCTGCGTCTTCACCTCTTTCTTGCAGTAGCCAAAATAGTTGTCGGCGATGAGCGTGACGATGACGCCGGATTCGTCACGACAGGTGAGCTTGAACGCGCCGCCTTTGTTGTAAAGTTCGCCCTCGTCCTTCCAGCACATGCCATCACGGCGCTGGCGTTCGGTGGCGGCATCCCAGTGCGGCAGGCCAACGGATTTCTTGGTCGCCTTGATCAGATGCGGCGCGAGGATGACGCAGCCGGTGTGGCCGCTCCAATGTTCGCTGTCGAGTCCGGAATCATTTTGCGGCAGCAACGGATCCCCGGCGTTGCCAAAAATGCTTTCGACGAAATCCAGGTTGCTCACCAGGTTGCCCGGCGCGAAGAAGCGGACTTCCATCGTCTTCTCGGGCGTGAAGCCGGACACCTCGGGACAAATGATCGGCCGCAGCAGCAGCGAGACGAAACATTCGGCGGGTGGCGGCTGCGTGGCGGTGAACGGCAGGCGCAGGAGTTCGCACGGCGGATTCAGTGCGAGCGACAGCATTTTGGCAAAGGTGATTTTCGGCACGGCCAGCTTGTCGTCGGGAATCGGCAGGCCGCCCTCGGTGACGTGAAAAATCCCCTGCGTGGTGCGCCGGTCACTGCGCGGATTGTGCAGCACGCCCTGTTTGACGCGGTAGGAGTTGATGATGTCCGAGGAAAAATCGTCGCGATCCACCGGCAGCGACAGCGCCCGCGCCATGCCCGCGCGATCCAACGTGAACGTCCGCAACGGCAGCCGCGTCACCGGCACGTCTTGCAAATAGTCATGGAGGAAGGTCTGAATCCGCTGGTCTGCGGGACAGAGGTAGCGGCCGAGCAGCCGATCCTTTTCCTGATACTGCGCGGCCAGCATGGAGACGATGTCCGATGACTCCGTCACGTTCGGAGCCGCCACCGGCTGGCAGCCGAGCAGCGCGAGCTTGACGTTGATGTAGGAAATCAACTGGGCTTCGGGGATCAGCCCGGTTGTGCCTGAAAGATCATTACACTTCATTGCTGCAAGAATTACCAAGAAGCGAATTGGATTGCACCATTTCCTTGCAACCTCGTGAACCGAGGAGCTTGTTTTTTAGGGGCGCTCATGGAATCCTCCGGCCATCCATGCAAGTAAAAATATTGTTCAACGTCCTCGTGGCCGCCGGTTTCATGGCGTTTCAAATGGGGGCTGGCGCGGCGGAAAAAACCGCCTTCAACTTTTTCTTTGGTACCAGTCCCGCCGCGCCAGCTGCCCTTCAAATCTCGACCACGAACCTTTACCGCGCCACCCCGGGTTATGGTTTCGAGCCGGGAGCCGGCGTCCGGCTCACGGAAAACGCGTGCGTGAGCGACCAGCCGTTTTATTTTTCCATCGCGTTGCCGGAAGGAAATTACCTCGTCACCGCCCGGCTCGGCGGCGCGGCGGACGGTTCCACCAACACCGTCAAATCCGAACTGCGCCGCCTGATGCTGGAAAAAATTGTGGCGGCACCGGGAAGCTTTGAGGTGCGGACGTTTGCGGTGAATGTGCGCACGCCCAGAATTGCCGGGGGCGACCGGGTGCATTTGAAGGAGCGCGAACGCACGAACGAAATGTGGAATTGGGATGAAAAACTCACGCTGGAATTTAACG
>JANYDP010000512.1 GCA_025363535.1 Verrucomicrobiota bacterium
GCAGGCGGGGCAGCGCCAGCGCTGGTGACCGTGGCGGGAGGTGCCATTCTTGACGCTGTTCGCGGTGTGACAGTGGGGGCAGTTCATGCCCCACCTTATCCATTGCCATCAGTTGCATCAATACCTATTTAGCAATCCCGATTTTCAAAAGGGAACCTATCCCAATCAAAGCACGACTTGGATCGGCACGCTGGGTCGGGTGTTTGAAAACGGTGCCAAGAAGGGCGGGCATTTTTACGCCAAAGGAATCTGGAGCTGCCCGACCATTGAAAGTCTCCCGGACAAGGAGCCGATGAGCTATGGCTACAATGCCTACGGTATCAGCCCCTACGAGGACACAGATTCCCTTGGCCTTGGCGGTCAAAGGGTCTGGACCAAAACTTCGACCACGATTGCTCCACCCGTGACTGCAACCGATGTCAGCAACCCCGCCGAAATGATGGCCATCGGTGATGGCGCAGTCGGTGGCAATGGGGTGATCACACAATCCGGATTAAATTTCTGGCGGAGGCGCGGTGTCCAAGACAACGGAAGCGGCTCAAAGATGAATGCCCGCCATCAAGGCAAAGCCAGCGTGCTGTTTTGCGACGGTCACGTTGAATCGCCGACGTTGAAATTTCTTTTTGAAGACACGAGCGATGCCGCTTTGGTCCGCTGGAATCGCGACCACCAACCACACCGCGAACGGCTGGCTCCGTGACTCAAGCTGCGGAGCAGCGAGTGTAAGTAGCCCACAGCGTTAGCTGTGGGTCATGGCTGGGACAAGCCCCGGCAGGGGCGACAGAATCACGCCGCACAATATATTTCTTCCGCCCCATCCGGGGCTGATACCAACGGACATCAAACCCCACGGCTCACGCCGTGGGCTACTATAGCATTTAACAATAACATAGGCAGTTTTGGCCGATGAAAAGGGCGGGGCTGGCGGCGGTGGGGAGGCCGGGCCGGAGGCGGGCCTTGAGCGCGGCCTACCAATGTTCAATCGGGTTGAGATCCGGCGAGTAGGGCGGCAGGAACATCAGTTCACAGCCCGCGTCGGCTACCAGCTTGGCGGTGGTCGGTGACTGGTGGAACCGCGCGTTGTCCAGCACGAGCACGCTGCCGCGCGGCAGCGCCGGCAGCAGCACCTGCTGGAAATAGGCGTCCACCAGTTCCGTCGTGCAGGTGCCGTCAAACGTCAGTGGCGCGACCAGCCGGCCGCCTTGGCAGGCCGCAATGACGCTCGTGCGCCCAGGGCGTTTGTCCGGCACCTCCTGAGACAGCCGTTCATTTCTGGGGGCACGACCGTGTTCGCGATCCAGCCGGTGATCCACGCCGCACTCGTCGAGATAATCCACGCGACCGGGGGCGAACTGTGCGACCGCGCGCCGGAAGAGCCACCGCTGCACCTCGTTCCGCTCCCGGTATTTTACGAGTTTTTTTTAGCGTGATCCCCAGCTGCCGGAGCGAAACCCACACCGCGTTATGGCTGACCTTAAAGACGGCCCTGATTTCATGCAGGGTGGCGTCGGGCTGCTTTTTGACGTGGGCGGCGAGCTTGGCGGGATCGAGCTTGCGCCAGCCACCCCAGGTGGTCTTGGGGGCAAGGGTGCCGGTCTGGGCGGCGGCCAGATAGCGGTAAACGGAGCGTTCCCCCAACGAGAAACGCCGGGCGGCCTCGGCCCGCGTGCCGCCGCCCTGGACGAACCGCACCACCCGCTCGCGTAAATCCAACGTATAGGCTTTCATGCCCCCACTTTACCACCAATACTGCCAATGTAAATGTTAAATACTATATCGTTCGCCACTCCGTGGCTGAAAAACCAACGTGCTGTTTTGCGACGGCCACGTTGAACCCGAACTCCGCAGTCGGATTTGGAAGCTCGCGGTGTAGCGGCGGGCATCCTTGCCTGCCGTAGAGCCGGGGCTTCCAGCCCGGCGGAAAAAACCTCACGCCTTCTCGCGCCGCTTGAAAATTCCACCAGGCCCAGACCTTCCGGGCGTTTTTTCCGGGCGGCAGGGATGCCCGCCCTCTACGGCAGGCAAGGATGCCCGCCGCTACTTCGGAGTTCGGGTTGAATCACCGACGTTGAAATTTCTTTTTGTGAATGGGGTGCCCCCCGCGAAGCTTGATGCCGCTCTGCGCCCGCGCCCGGCTCGGTTTCATTTCGGCAGTTGCCCCGCCGGTGTCTTTCAGCGAGTATTTTGGCATGAGTGTCGCCGAACTGCCCATTGCCATTGACCGTGAGCGGATTGCGCGTTTCTGCCGGGAACGCGGCATCCGCAAATTGAGCCTGTTCGGTTCGGTGGTGCATCGTGATTTTGATCCACAGTGCAGTGACGTGGACGTGCTGGCGGAATTTGAGCCGGGCGTGCTGAGAAACGTCGGCTTCCAATACTTCGGCTATGGTGAGGAACTGGCGGCCATCCTCGGGCGCAAGGTGGATTTCTGCTCGCGGCTGCATCCGCTGATTTTGAGTCGCATCAAGGACGAGTTGTTTCCCGTGTATGAGCGCGCATGATGCCGACCTGACGTTGAAGCAGATTGTTGAGGTCTGTGACAAGGCCATTGAGTTGCGCGGATCAATGTCGTGGGAGGAATTTAGCAGTGACTGGCGCAAGCAGATGCTGGGGGAGCGGTTGGTGGAAGTTCTGGGTGAAGCTGTCAAACGTCTGCCGGAAGATTTGCGCGGGCGGCATCCGCAACTGCCGTGGAAACAGATTGCCGGCACACGGGATCATATCGCACACGGCTACGACAGCGTGGATCACGATGTCATCTGGGGTGTGTTGGATGTCGAGGCTGGCAAGTTGAAGGCATCGGTGCTGAAAATCCTGGCTGACGAATTCCCCGCATCGTCTGTGCAGTAATCCCTGCGCTCACGCCCACCGGCCACTGACCCGCTTCAAACCGTAGCGGCGTCCCGGCAGAGTGCCGCGCAAAACATTTCTTCCGCCCCATCCGGGGCTTGCACCACCGGACAGCAAGCCCACGGCTCGCGCCGTGGGCTATTATCTTTCGCCACTCCGTGGCTGTTACGGTGTGGGTGTGGCTGCTATAGCAAACTACATTGAGATTTATACACTTCCCCGTCATGCTTGGCGGATGAAAGCGTATGGCCTTGATTTGCGGGAGCGGATCGTGAGTTTTGTCAAAACGGGTGGTAGTAAAGTTGCAGCCGCCAAGCGTTTCGGCGTCGCGCGCAAAACCGTCTATAACTATTTAACGCTGGTCCAAGCGGGTGCGCTGTCGCCCAAAACCAGTTGGGGCACTTGGAAGAAGTTTGAACCTGCCAAGGTGCGGACTTATCTGGCCAAACACCCGGACGCGACCCTCTGGGAGATTGGCCGGGCGTTTCGCGGGACCGATGTCGGCGCCTTGAGTGCTTTGCGTTTGCTGGGGATCACGCTAAAAAAAACTCGTAAAGTATCGGGAAAGAAATGAGGTGCAGCGTTGGCTGTTTCGGCGGGAACTCGCCGCTTTGGCGTGCCAGAACATTTTTTACCTGGACGAGTGTGGTGTGGAACATCGGTTGCATCAGGAATATGGGCGTGCGCCACGTGGGGAGCGGCTGTATGCCGAAGTGGCGGGGAGTCGCCACCGCCGGACCAGCATCATTGCCGCGTCGCAAAACGCCAAGCTGGTGGCCCCGTTTGTGTTTGCGGGCAGTTGCAACACGGAGGTGGTGGACACCTATTTTGAAAAAGTGCTGCTGCCGGCACTGCCGAAGGGCAGCGTGATTGTCTTGGACAACGCCAGTTTTCATCAAGCCCCCAGCACCCACAAGCTGGTGACCGCCGCTGGCTGTGAATTGCTCTTCCTGCCCACTTACTCGCCCGATCTCAACCTCATCGAACATCTCTGGGCCAACCTGAAAGCCGCCTGCGCCGCCGCCTACCCACCGCCAAGAACCATACCCTTGTCATTTCCAATATGTGTAAATGTTTTTCTAGTTAGCTATAACAAAAAAGCCGCGTTCTTGCGAACGCGGCAGCAATTTTTTTGCGGCAAACTTTAACGACCGCGACGCTTTACTTTCAACTGCGCCAGCGAGTGGGCTAACGAGGCGTTGACGGCAGCGATCTGGTCGTTGTCGAGTTTCTCGGCGAGGCGGGCTTCGGCGCGACGGCGGGCTTCCTCGGTCTTCGCTTCGTCAATGTTCTCGGCCTTGATCGCCATGTCGGTGAGGATGGAGACGCGTTCGCCGGTGACTTCCACAAACCCTTCACCAACGGCGAGAAAATAATCCTGGCCGCCTTTGCGCACGCCGACTTCGCCGGCCGCGAGCTGCGTCATCAGTGGAACGTGCATCGGGAAGATGCCCATCTCGCCTTCGATGCCGGGCA
>JANYDP010000586.1 GCA_025363535.1 Verrucomicrobiota bacterium
GCCGGCGCAGTCCAAGACGTTGTCTGACCAAGGTGCATCAAGTTTTTTTCCATCTCAGGTTTCCTCCGGCTTCGAGGTTGCTGACGGCAGCGGTTTCAAGGCGCGGAACGGATGCGTCCACGGATCAATGCGGCAGACGGCGCCGTAATCGCAGTGATCGCACGCCGTCACGCTGCCTTTGCGGTACGGCGCAACCTTTACCGTGCCGGAAAAAATGTCGCGCCCCATCGTTTTCAAATTCTCCTCCACGACCTCCAGCAACGCGGCGAACTCCTCGGGTGCCAAAGCTTCGCGGGAAGTTTTACTGAGCGTGCCGTCCTTCTTTTTCGTGTAGTTGAACTGGTCGCCTTTCACCGCGACGGCGCGGGCATCGAGCTGCGGCAAGACCAGCGCATCGAAGCGTCCGCTGTGCTGGCAGGCCAGTTTGCGCGCAGCGTCAGCGTCGGCCAGCGCGTCGGTGCGATTCGGCTGGCCTTGGTATTGTCCCCGCAGGTTCACGTAGAAAACTCCGGCGGGAACCAGCCGCGCCGCGCCAAAGATTTTCTGCGGCTCCGGCCAGCGTCGCAACACGTTGAGGTAAGCCAGAAGTTGCAATTGCAGGCCGTTCGCGACGAGCAGAGCATCGAGTTTTTTCACGCTCGATTTGTAATCCACGACCACGCACAACGCGGTGTCGTCAGCAGTTCGCACCACATCCACGCGGTCAATGCGGCCACGCAACGCCAGCCGATGGTCGGCGTCCAGTTCCAGTTCCCACGCGGGATGCGACGGGGATTCGCCAAAGGGGATTTCCACGGCGACCGGATCGAACTGGTATTGCTGCGCCATCCAGCCGACGAGCGTCTCGACAAAATGTTGCAGCGACTCGATCAGAATGCGCGCGGTAAATTTCGTCTCGTCGCTGGATTGCAGCAGGCCGTCGCGGTAACCGGGGAGCAACGCCGCCGCGATTTGCGCGATACGGTCGCGGCTTTCACGCGGCGAAACATCCCGCCAGCGTTTGCCCTCGCGCTGCAACTGCTGGTGAAACTCCGCCAAGACCTCGTGTTGAAAACTTCCCTGTTCACGGGCGTCCAGCTCGAACAACTTCCGTTCCTCCGCGCGCAAACCGGAGTGGACGAAGAAGCGGAACGGACACGCGGCGAATTGTTCGAGGCGACTGACCGACGTGTTGAGCGTCGCGCCGTAAAGTTGTTGGGCCAGCTCCGGCGTGAGGGTTTCTTCAACCGGAACGCCGGGGAAATGCCGCAGTTGTTCCAGCGCGGATTGCAGCACGGGAATTTCCGCGAGCCGGTCCCAATTTTTAATTTTTAATTTCGCATTTTTAATTCGCAACAGCGGGGCGATCAATTCGCTCGCATGTCCGGCCTGGCGCCAGTCGTTGTCCGGCGCGGGTGCCATTTCCAGTCCGGGAAAAATGTTCTGGATGCGCCCCAAAAACGGCGACGGATTCAGCGGCTGATCGCGGACATCGCGTTCCGAGCAAGTGAGCACGAGTCGTTCGCGCGCGCGGGTGCAGGCGATGTAACCCAAGTAGCGCTCGCGATTCAGGTGCATCCGCCCGTTCGTGCCAAGGATGACGCTGCGGCGCTCGAGTTCGTCACGATCCGCGTCGGTGAGCAGTGCGGCGGACGGCGGCGGCGCGGGAAAAATCCCCTCGTTCAAGCCGAGCACGAGCGCGAGTTTGATGTCGGGATTGCGCGAGCGGTCAATCGCGCCGACGAGCACCTGATCCAGCGCCGGCGGAATCACGCCCACCGCCAGACTGGCCAGCCCGGCCTCAAGTACGGGCAGCCATTCACGGAGCGTGAGCGGTTCGTCAGGAAAGGCGCGCTCCACATTGTCCAGCCACCCATTCATCTGCTCCCAGACGGTGGCGTGGACGGAATTGGAAATGAAAAACTCCGCGTCCGCCGCCTGATCGCCCCAGCGTTGCAACTGTTCCTCGAGGTCCAGCGTGCCCCACAATTCGCGCAGCGTTTCGGCAAGTTGCCGTCCGCTCGGACGGTTCTGGCAGCGCGCTAGTTTTTCCACCAGGGTTTGAAATGGCGGCACGAGGCGGGATCGTAATTCTTCCAGCTCCCGATCCCGCGCGCTGTCGGCGGCGACCGGCAAGGGGTTTTGCCAGACGGAACCCTGCCAGCCGCGGGCGAGCGCCTCATTTTCGAGGCGGTCGAGAAAGCCTTCATCCACGGGCATCAAACCGCTTTTGAGTGCGGCAAAAAAATCCTCGTGCGCCCAGTTGTAAGCCGCGAGGCGCAACGCGCTGCGGGACAACTCGGCCAGCGGGTGATGCGCCACGGATTCCCGGCGGTCGAGAAAGATGGGAATGTCGTAGCGCGCCAGCACGCGCTGCAAAACTTCGTGGTAACCGGTGAGCGAACGCACGATCACGGCAGCTTCACGAAAACGCCCGCCGCCCCGGACGAACTGCAAAATTTCCCGCGCCGCCAGCACGGCTTCGGCTTCGGGATTCGCGCAGGTGGCGAGGCGGATGGGGGCGTTCGCCGGAGAAAGGGGAAAACGGAAAGGGGAAAGCGGAAATGAGTTTGAGTCCGCCCAACTTTTTTCAAGATGGGCGAGGAAGGGGTTTCGGGCGAAGCGGTTTTTCTGCGGGTCGCGGCCGATTTCTTCCACGGAGATTTTTGCGCCCGGCAGCTCGGCCAGGCGTTCGCAGGTGTCCTTGAAAGTTTTGGCGGCGAGCGCCCAATTCGACAGGCCGGCGGCGTGTTCTTGCGGAGCCTGATCCAGACATAGAGCGATTGTCACCCGCCCGCAATGCGCCGCCACGGCGGTGAGCAGCGCCAGTTCCGACGGCGCAAATTCCGCGAACCCGTCGAGCCACAGCTCCGCCATTTCGAATTTCAAATTTTGAATTTCGAATTTCCCGTCCAACTTTTTCCCCGCCACCTCCAGCAGCCCATCCGCATCCTGCAATCCGTGCGCCGCCAGCCAGTCGAGATAATCGCGCAGCAGCAGCGCGAGATCCTGGAGCTTGAGGGACAGGCCGACGGTATCGCGCGCGTTATCCGCCAGTTTCAACAGGTCGTCGGGACCGAGCCGCTGGCGCTGGAATTCGCGGAGGGCGCGGCTGAGTTCCGACGCAAAACCGGTGAGCCGCGCGCTGGCCCGGAACAGTTTCAACCCCTCGCGCCGTCGGGCGAGCAACGCGCGCAACACCATCAGCCGGCCCTCTTCATCGAGCATCGGCGGGGGTGCCTGACCGAGTTGCTCGCAGACAAACCGGGCCAGGCGTTCAAACGAAAGGATCCGCAACCGGGTGAAACCGCGCAGGGAATCCTCCGCGAGCAACTGGCGTTCGAGTTGAAACGTGGCCTGTTTGGGCGCGAGGAACAGCAGCGGTGCTCCCTCCGGCGACCGCGTCAGCGCGGTGCGAATATCTTCCAGGCAGCGATGCGTCTTGCCGCTGCCGGCGGGGCCGAGAAGGAAGTGAATCTGCACGCGGCATGTTTTCACGCAAAGCCGCAGCGGCGCAAAGGATTTATTTTAGAACGCGGGCTGACGGTGGGTGTGACTAAAGTCGGGTGGGCTATCTCCGCGTCGCTTGAACGATGTGGTGCCACCGGATATTTTAACGCCCTCCCCAAACGCGGTGGCGCGCTCGGCGCGCGGTCACCTCATAAAAAAAGCGAGGCATCCTCACGGATGCCTCGCTGATGTTTGGCCGAAAATTAAATTTCGATTACGGGAACTGCAGGCGGTTGATGTTCGCCGGACCGATGTTGCCAGTGGCGGATACAGTCGCGCTGGCCGCCGTCACAAATGCCGCAGCACCGCCATAAGCAGCAATGGCGGTGTGCGCTGTAACGTCGCCGGAGTTTTTGGCGCCGTCTTGCAAACCGCTGCGGGAGAACTGCTGCACGCTGGCGTCGGCCATCAAGACGTTGCCCTGCTTGGAATGCATGGTGTCCGCCCAGCCAATCCAAGTGGCAGCGGTGCCATTGGCACCAAGGGAGATGTTTTTGCCTTTGCCATCACCATAAATCTGCGTGCCGGAGAGCGGCGGATTGCCGGTATCGCCCACGTTGTGGTCGCCCGCGAGGAACATCTGCGGATTCGTATCCACGGCGTCAACGCCGACAAAGTAGCTACAGGGCAGATCGCTGAAAAATCCGAGCGAGCCACCAGCGGTGTCGCCCCAGATGGTGGGCGGTTGTGCGTTGATCTTGGTCGTCTGATACTCCAAAGGGCACATCAGGATTTTGGGAGTGTTGAGCTCATTGGACATGACGACAAACATACCATAGACACCTTTTGGGCCTTGGGTGGGAGCCTGGGTTGCGACCCAGTTAGCCGTCCGATTCGCGCCCGTTGCAGCAGTACCAATGGCCGTGTCCGAGCAGCCGCCCTGCGCCGCCGAAACCGCCATCGGATAACGGTCTTGGTTGTCGCCCTGCCAGACACGGAAGGCGAGACCGACCTGTTTGAGGCCGTTGACGCAGGAAATGCGCTGGGCGCGGGCTTTGGCCTTGGCGAGCGCGGGGAGGAGCATGGCGGCCAGAATCGCGATGATCGCGATGACGACGAGGAGTTCGATCAGGGTGAAACCCCGTGATTTTTTGTTGAATCGTTTCATATGTTAATTTTGTTTGTTTTGGTTTTCGGTGAACAGTGCGCAAACTCTAAGGAGTTCTGCGACGCTGTCAAAATGTTTCTGGAAGGAATCTCAGCAGCGGCAATGCCACGGAGATTTTTCAAAAAAGTTGCAGTAAAATCGGGTTTAATCAGCTTTGGAAAGCCCCACGACGATCTCGTGCGTGAAATTTTCACGCGTCCGGCGGGAAATTCACGCAGCGGCTGGCCGTCCTGCAACAGGCGGACGTGAGGTTGTTGTGATGAACCGCTTTTTTATAGGCGACCCTCGGGCGGCCTCGCTACGATGGGCGCATGAAGCGCCGCCAAAAAATTATCCTGCTCGGTTTGTTCTGCGCAGGCGGAATCGTGATTTATCTCTGGCGTGAGGAACGGATTGAGAAAA
>JANYDP010000599.1 GCA_025363535.1 Verrucomicrobiota bacterium
AAGCCGAAGAGCGGGCTCCACAAGCCGGGGATTTCAAAATAATGCCGGAGGGCGGCGAGGGCCGGGCCGGGGAGGAAGTTGATGGAACTGGCCGCGCCATACACTGCCAGCGTGCCGGCGTGCAGCGGCTGGAAGCCGAAACGGATGTTTTCTTCCGTGGGCAGCGCGCCAAACGCGCAGTATTCGCTCGGTGTGCCAAAGCCGGGCGGGACGAGATTGTCGCACGCAGTCAGGCCCCAGGCGTTCTCTCCGTAAGTAGTGTAGGTGCCATTGGAACTGCCCGTGGTTTTGCCCGCGTGGTCCAGGCAAAACTGGTAGTTGGCGAGGACAGCGCGCTGGTTGTTGCGCCAGAGGTTGCGGGCGTCGCTGGGATGCTGATCGGCACCGCGCCGCCGCAAGTCCACCCAGCCGTCCGCAAAGAAGTAGTTGAACAGCGAGCCTTGCCACGACGCGAGGACCGGCTCGCGGCCGGCTGCGGGATAGCTGCCGGCGACGCGGTTGCGGGCAAGGTAGGTTTCAAAATTCACGCGGTGGGTCTTGGAACCGAGCGCCAGAATGTCGAGCAGCAAGGCTTCGTCGGTCTGACCGTCTACGTGGCCGAAAAAAGTTCCGGCCTCGGTCGGCCCGGGTTTCCACGCCAGACGAAAGCGGCGGGAGTTGGTGCCGGCTGCGCGTTCCACGAGCCAATTCCAATCCACATGATTGAAGAGCTGTTCGCCCAGCGCCTGGATGCGGAGGTTGCTGGAAAAATATTCCTTGCAGGTCAGCACGCCGTTCATAAGCAGCATGGTGTCGTAGGGTGAAAGTTCCACGTTGTCATCCTTGCGCGTGCCGATGTTGGCGGCAAGGAAGTGATAATAAAATCCGCGATAACCCGCCTGGCTTTTGCCCGGCTCCGGCCCCATCGGCAGACGGTTCAAGTTTTGCAGTATGCGGACGACGCGGTTTTCCAGCTCCACCTTGTCCGCCCAGCCGCGCTGGTGTCCGATGCAATAGGCGGCAAGTTGAAAGCCGACGGCCCCAACGCTGACCTCGTCGGAAAACGTGGAGCGATCCAGCGCAAAACCCAGATCATCCGTGAACCTCAGAAAATGCGCGAACGCCCGGTGGGAGATCAGATCCAGCATCGCGTCGTCACTCAGGCGGCCGATGTCGCAGGGCGTTTCATCAGTGGTGAAGGTCAGGTCATCCAGAAAAAACCGGCCCGTGCGCTGCGCGTTCTGCCAGTCCTCGATCACAAAAAGAACTTCCTTCATGCGCCCCAGGTCGCCGCTGCCCAGGTCGGCGATGGGAAATTCGTAGCGTGTCCAATTGGTCGAGTCAGGAATGGAAAAGAGTTTGCTGCCCACCAGCCCGTCCGCGCTCTTGAATTCAATCTTGACCGAGTGGTTGAAAGCACCGGTGCCGCCGCCCCGGGCCCAGAAGCTGAACCGGGTGACGTGGATGTTTTCAATCTGCGAGGGATTACCCGCACTGTTCCGCAACGAGCCGTAGAGGTTGGTGAAATTGAGCGCCTGATTGTGAAAGGCATCCTTGCCGAGGAGCGAATTCCAGACCCCGCAAAAGCCGGTCGGCACGGCATAGTCAACCCGCAGCGCAGCGCCGTTCGGGCCGTGAAAAATCCGGGTGTCAAACGTGGTCGTGATGGCCGCCGTCTTGCCGGCGAGCGTGCCGAAGTCGCCGGAGAAATTGTTGAACGCGCCCTGGTTGTTGAAATCGGCGAACATCAGTTCGGTGGCACTCGCCACCAGCCGGAGCAGCGAGAACGCAAGCAAAGCGATCACCAGAAAGGCCCGCCGACAATGGTTGCCGCCGTCCGCCAGCGGCGCAGCGGTCGGCGCAGACTCGCCCGGGAATCGGATTTTATGCCAAGAGTACAGTGCCATTAAGTTCGGCGGATTTGCAGAAAGCTGAAGCGTTGATTGTCGGGCCGCGCGCGGAATTGCAGCTGAGGGACGGAGGCGGTTGGAAAATTATTTGCGCAGCCGCGCTTTCATTGCGGCAAAGTTTCCCACCTCGGCACCGACCACGAATTCTTCCGCCACGGATTTCAATTCCTCCCAGCGGGCGCGAATGGCTTCCGCCTCCGAACGGCTGATCTGGTTGTCGGCGGTGGCGGTGGCGATGACGGCCAGCAGATCAGCAAAATCCTGGACGATTTCATTGGTCCCCAAAATCACGTTCGGTGGCTGGTTCTTCGTTTTGGGGTTGTGCACGAAATAGCCGCTGGCGCGCTGACAGATCCATTGGACGATGCGCGGGTCACCGGTGCATTTCAGCAGCGCCTCGATGCGGTCGAGCGGATTGGCCGTGCCGCTGCCCGCGCCGTCATCCGGCTCGGCCCATTTGTAAATGGTGGACAGGGAAAGATCCATTTCGGCGGCGACCTGCTTGGCGCTGCACTTTTGGAAAACCTCGCGTAATAATTCATGGGATTGCATCCAGCCAACATTGGAAATTACCCTTGCGATGGCAAGCCGCAAACGCAGACGCCCGCCTCCACCGTGGCAAAGAAATTGGAATTGAAATGCTGGCGGCCGGGGTTGGTTCCGGCATGATGCGCCCGGTATTTTTATAGGCTGAATGGAAATTTTTTACCGGCCGCCGTCGTTCCCGCGATTCCTCTGATGGCCGGGAGCAGCGGGCGAAACGCTTTGCCCGCTGGCCTTTTTCTTCGGACTCATCCTCGCCCTGTTGTTTGGCCTGATCCTTTACTCGATGAACGTGAACCGGCGCATCTGAACGGACTACCGGTTCGCCGGGCTGCCGGCGACTGAGCCGCGCCGGTAATCCTCCCTCCGCCATTGCAGAAAGGGTGAACACTTTTCCGTCGTTCCCTTGTTTCGCCGGGGCCAGAGCCGGTCGAAATCCCGCGACAGTTGACGCAGTTCGGCCAGCCCGGACTGCCGCATTTTTTTCGCCGCCACTTTATTTCCACCGGCCACCGCCTGCTGCCAGAGCATGAACCGGCACGACTGCTCAGCCATGCGCGCGGCCAGATCAAGTTCCGCCACCAGGGTTTTTCCAACGGCCGAGTTGGGCCGGGCGCGCCGCAATGCGGCTCGCTGTTTCTGGATTTCCTTCAACGCAGCGCGCATTTTTTTCGCCGGAATTTTTCCAAACCACTTCAACCCGTTGCGACAAAATAGTTCGCGGTCTTCCGGCTTCGGTGCGGCGATGACGGTGCCGAGCGGCGTTTCGTTCAACGCTCTGACGCCCAGTTTCCGATGGACGAAACCAAGCTTGAATCCGGCTCCGGTAGCTCTGCCGGTCGGGTCTTCAAACACATCGCGGCTCAGGACGTTCAGCAGGATTTTTTCGTCAAGCGCTTTAGAATTCCACGCCAGCGCCGCACCGGCGGCGAATAACGGCCAGCTCACCGCGAGCGGTTGCGGATGCCCGCCGTCACCCCAGTCCGTGTTTAGATAACCGAGCGCGCCGAATTTTTTTCCGGCCTTGGCTGCCGCACGAAGATTGGCGAGGGCGTTGTCGTGCTTGCCGATGATCGTCTGCCAGGTGGCCGTGCCGGGGCAGACGTAGAAAGGGATTTTGGCCTTCGCAAATTGCGCCGCTTCTTTTTCAAACGGATGATCCGGCTCATAACCCCAGTTCAAGGCAATGAGGTTCTTGGGCAGCTCACGGATGAGCGCGGGCTGTTTGAGAATGATGTCGCCCCAGAACAGCATCGTCTTTTTGCGCGCAGAAACTTCGCGGTGCAGTTGTTTGATAAAGTCGAGATAGACGCGGCCTTTGCCTTGGGCGTCGCACATTTTTTTGCTCTGACCTTTGCCCAGGTCCCAGGTTTCGTCGCCGCCGATGTTGAAAAACTCGCTGGAAAAATTCGGCAGCAACTCATCGTAAAGGCCCCGGAGAAAGGCCAGGGTGCCCGGATGATTCGGCGCGAGCGTGGTGGGGCGACGGAGAAAATCGCCAGTCTCGGCCAAGAACGGCTCGGAAATTTCACCGAGCTTTTTTAAGCGCGGGTCTTCCAGGAAATAACGGAGGTGACCGAAGGAATTCTGGTTTGGCACGAGATCAATGCCCAGTTCGCGGCAGCGCGCGTCGAGGGTTTGAATTTCCTTGGCCGTCAGCGCGCCCCAGCTTTGCCAGACGGACTTGTATTTTTTGTAGGCGAACGTGTGCTCGGTGTAGAGCTGGAATTCGTTGATCTTGAAATCGGCGAGCTTCTCGACCAAATCGAGCAACGTCTCCAGCTTGGGCACGCGACCGCGCGAGATGTCGAGCATCACCCCGCGACGCGCAAAATCCGGCCAGTCGCGAATCTTGAGGCAGGGCAGACGTCGTCCGTGCTCGCGGAGAATTTGCCGTAACGTGGCGATGCCTGCGCGCAAGCCGCCGGTTTCGCGGAATGAAATCTCAATTCCATTTTTGGAAATCGTCAGCGTGTAACCTTCATGATGATTCGGCGCGGAATCGTTGCGAATGACTTTGATTGCGGCCAGTGGTTTCTGCTTCGGCAGCGTGAACGCGCCGCGAAGAAGTTTCAGTGAGCGAGGGCGGGGGAGCAGATTCAGATTCATCGCCATTACGGAATTTCAAGTTGACGAAATTCAGCAGGCTTAATCGAAGTGATTGCTGTTTGAATCAAATTTGCGGCGGCTTCGATGCGGCGCAACTTGTTTGTCGAAAGTTCCAAAATCGCAATCGTTCGTCCTGTGAGATTTTGCTGATAACACAAATTTTGATCCGAAGTGATGAACAGATCGAATTTACCCTCCGCCAAGTGGAGCAGTTGGCCGTTCTTGATTCCGCCCCAGCCTTGTTGTTGGGCGGTGCAACATTCATGACCTGCGAGCAGCCGATGCATTGGCCACGGCACGCACTCGTCGAGCAGGATTTTCATGCCGCTACCGGTTCAAGCAGCGCCGATTCGGAGCGTTCCAAAATGCGGCAGGCCATCTCGCGCGTCACGGACGGAAAACATTCCAGAAATTCATCGAGCGAATAATTGTCTTCCAGATACTCGAAGAGCGTTTTGACGGGAACGCGCGTGCCTTTGAAAACGGGGGTGCCGCCCAGAATCTCTGGATCAACCGTGATCAAATCTTTCGCGTTCATGGCGACAAGTTAGCACAGGCGAAAGTTGTCCAGCAAGGGTGGGAAAGGAAAAATTCTACGCCAGCGTTTTTTCGAGGAGCAGACGCATCAGGCGGAAGCAAGCAGGCTTTTACTGGCTTGTTCGAGAAACGCAATCGCCAGCTTTCGGGAAACGGTGGGAAACTGTTCCAAAAAATCATCAAGCGATTCTCCGCCTTCGATGTAATCAAGCAGGGTACGAACTGGCACGCGTGTTCCCGCAAAGCATGGCGTACCACTCATGATTTCTGGATCAACCACCACCACAGAATTCGCTTTCATGGCTGGAAGGTAGCACAGGGAGAAGTTGACCGGCAAGCTGTTGGCGAAACAAAATCCCCGTCTGTTGTTTCGGTGAACGGGGATATTTGCGTTTGCAGTGTTGAAATAAGGATTTAGTGCTGGCTCAGTCGAGCGAGTGTAAATGCTTCTCGTTCCGCCTCCGAAGTTTCGACAAACCTCCAATGTTCCCCTTGGTAAAACTCATAAACGCCAAGCTGCATTTTATCGGTTCGTATCGCAGCCATTTCAGCCAATTCTGAACATTCTTCGCGCAGTGAGAGTTTTGTTTCTTTCTCAACTACATCCTTCACTCTGGCATAAAATTTCATCCACCAATCATAGCTTGGTGTTGGTTTGTCAATGCGGTGAAATCTCAACCCCAAAACAATCCAATAGAAATGGTCTCTGCCCAAGTGCCCATCGTCTTCATAAAATTC
>JANYDP010000016.1 GCA_025363535.1 Verrucomicrobiota bacterium
TGGCGGCAAATCATGGCGGACGTGTTCAACGCGGAAGTCGTGACGCTGAAAGTGAGCGAAGGCGCGGCGTACGGCGCGGCGTTGCAGGCGCTCTGGTGCTGGCGCTTGCAGGCTGGCGAGCGCGTGAACATCGGCGACATCACGGATCAATTCGTGACGCTGAACAAAGCCGAAACCGCAACGCCGAACGCGGCTGCGGTGAAAACCTATCGCGAGCTGCAGGAATTGCAGGATGATTTGTCGGCGTCGTTGCGGGGTGTGTTTGAGAAGCATCGGAGGTTTGTGTTCAAAGAGTAAAAGGGCGTTCCCCATGACCACCCCTAGGCTTAAGAGCACCGCAGTCCTCATTGGCTATGACCCTGAAGGTAATAGCGTTTATAACGAAATTTTGGATCTTTCAGACTATTACGACGGTGAGCATGTTTGGGACAGGAGTGTCACTGTGAAACGGCTAAGACTTCAAAAAGTGCGCGGCTTTCTTTTTGACTCAGTGGGGATGTTGGATCAGGAGTTCGAGAGCATTTTTGATTTGAGTAGTGGAATTTCCAAAAATGGAAGTCGACGATTTGCGGACGGCACAGTTCAAACTCTCTAACCATGAAAGATGCCATTTCCCATCGTCTCGAAAAACTCGAATCGCACGTTGCCCACCTGGAACATCAGGTCGAGCAATTGAACGAAGTCGTCATCGAACAGGGAAAACTGGTGGAGCGGTTGAAGAAAGAAGTGCAGCGGCAATCCGCCGTGCTGGAAGCGCAGGAGTTCGAGCGCATCAAAGCCAACAACCCCAAGCCGCCGCATCACTAGCTCTCCGCGAATGGCGGCAGGATGCCGCCCTCACTGGCACGCTGGAAGCGCACCGCTACGTAGCGGCAGCCATCCTGGCTGCCAGTGAAAGCGGCTTCCAGCCGCGGGTTGTCCGAAAAAGAAAAGCGCGGAATGAATTCCGCGCTGCTGCGTTTTAAGATTGGGTGTCGCCGGGCTTAGATGCACCAGGAGACGGCGAGGAAGGCCACCACCAGGAGACGGAACAGGCAACGGTCAACAATGAGCTGCTTCATGGTCTTCGTCGGATTCAGTTGTTGGGCGAGAAACGTTTTCATATTTAATCTTTATTACTGAAGTCAGCTTGCCAGCCGTCCGCAATTTCAACAATCGGGGCAGTTCGGATAAATCCCCTGGGGAACCGCTGGATTACCGGCCCGGGGTTTTCTCTCTTTCCCTTGTCTGGCGAATCACTCGTGCGCTAGAGTCGCAGGAATGACCCGCTTTTACCTGGCTCTGGCATTGTTTGTTTCCACCAGTCTGTCGTTGCTTGGCTCAACCCTGCTCAAGCCTGACCTCATCGTGGCCGCCGATGGCAGCGGTGATTTCAAAACCATCCAGGCGGCGGTCGAATCCATCGCCAAGACCAACCGCGAACGTATCGTCGTGTTCATCAAGGATGGCGTTTACAAGGAGAAGGTTCGCGTGGACGCCTCGTTCGTCACGCTGCGCGGCGAGAGCCGCAAGGGAACGCGCATCGAGTTTCCGCAACTAAACGATGACTTCACCGCCAAGTCGGACGCCCTGGGCCGCGCCGTGATCAACCTGAATCGCGCCGACGATTTCGTGTTGGAAAATCTCACGGCGGAAAACACGGCGGGCATCATCGGCCCGCACTCGTTTACGATTTACGGCACGGGCGACCGCACGGTAATTGTGGATTGCGACGTGTTGAGCCACGGCGCGGACACGGTGTCGCTGTGGCTGGGCGAGCGCGGCCGGTATTACCACGCGCGCTGCAATTTCAGCGGCTCGGTGGATTTCATCTGCCCGCGCGGCTGGTGCTACGTGACCGACTGTAGTTTTTACGAATGGAAAAACACCGCGGCGACGTGGCACGACGGTTCGAGAAACAAAGACATGAAGTTTGTTTTGCGCCACTGCAAGTTCGACGGCACGAATGATTGGGTGCTCGCACGGCATCACGTCGACGCGCAGTTTTATTATCTCGATTGCACGTTTTCTAAAACGCTGGCTGACAAGCCGCCGCGCCGCGTCATCTATCCGCTCGGTAATGCGCCGGCCACGGAAGCGGACCTCAAGCGGAACACGGATCTTGACGGGAAAAATCTCTGGGGCGAACGCGCTTATTTTTGGAACTGCCGTCGTGACGGCGGCGATTATGGCTGGTTCACAAACAACCTCGCCTTGGCGGAAGGTTCTCCAAAGCCGGAGCAGATCACCGCCGAGTGGACGTTCGCCAGCAAATGGAATCCGGAAAATTTGTCCGGCCCGGTGATTCGGCAGATCAAAATCGATGCGGGCCGGATCGCCGTCATGTTCAGTGAGGAGGTAACAGTCAAGGGTCACCCGCGACTGGTTTTGCGCGATGGCAAACTTGCGGGGTATGTTTCGGGCGGCGGAAGCGATACGCTCATCTTCAATCCGTCCAAAGATGCGGCGGGCGAAGTGGCGTCGGTGGATTTGGACGGCGGAGTCATCATCGCCTCGGAAGCCGCCGCCGTGATCCGCCGGGCTGGTTTGGCATTGCCGCGCAATTCGGACAACTCCAGATAGCCGCCTTTGCCGTTTCAACTTGGTTTTTGAGGCAATTCCTGCACCATCAGGCAAGTCTATGCCCAGCCGAACACCGCGTTTTTTTTCATCCGCACTTGCCGTCTGTCTGTTCGCGATGCTGTCTGCCAGAGGCGCTCAGTTCTACAATGACTGGGCCGCTTTGCACTTCAACGACATTCCCGCGCAAAGCGGCGCGACGAATGATGCCGACGGCGATGGCGAATCGAACCTGACGGAATTCGTCTTTGGCACTGACCCGCGCACGCTTGGTGGAATCAACGGTGCAATCTATCCGCTGTCCGGCTCGGCCAGTGGAACGAACGGAATTTTTTCCGTCGAGATTTTTGAACGCGAAGGGCATCAGCCGGGCGCGCAGATTGATTTGTCTCTTTCGGCGAACCTGGCAACGACGAATTGGTTCCGACCCTGGTGGTTGCGCGTGACAACCAATTCACAGCCCTCCGACCCGGCTGGTTCGATCCGGGAAAATTTCACGACGCGTTTGCCCGGAACGAACGCGTGGTTTGTCCGAAGTTCGGCTCAATTGATCGAGGCGGGTGCGGAAGCGGCAACTTACTATGTGGCGACCAATGGGAGCGATGGTAATTCAGGCACGGACACGAATCATCCGTTTGCCACATTGGGCAAGGCGGTTGGACTGGCCAATCCGGGCAACCTTATCTATATGCGCGGCGGAACATATAACTTTTCCGCGCAAGTATCGTTCATGCGGAACGGCAGCCCCGCGCAACCGATTCGCGTGCGGGCCTATCCCGGTGAACATCCGATTTTGGATTTCGCAACGGAAGCCAGCAACAAACACGGCATCCTGATCAACAACAGTTGGTGGCAGGTTTGCGGTTTGGAAATTGTCCATGCCGGGCACAATGGCATCCTCATCAATGGCAGCTCCAATGTCGTCGAGCGTTGCGTCATCCATGAATCCGGCGACACCGGTCTTCATATCACTGCCGGCACCGGCACGCTTGCAAGTTTCAATCTTATTTTGAATTGCGATTCCTACCGCAACTACGACCCGGGCGCCAACGGCGGCAATGCGGATGGATTCACCGCCAAGTTTAACGTGGGTCCGGGCAATGTATTCCGCGGCTGCCGGTCGTGGAACAATTCCGACGACGGCTGGGATTTCTGGCGGGCGACGAACGCGATTGTCGTTGACCACTGCATCACCTTCAGCAATGGGTTCAACGTTTTTGGTGTGACCACTTTCTCCGGCGACGGCAACGGTTTCAAGATGGGTGGCGATTATCAACCCGGCCCGCATCACTATCTGAATTGCATTTCATTCGGCAACCGGGTCAACGGCTTCGACCAGAACAACAACACCGCCGGACTGACCCTGGACAATTGCACGGCGTGGAATAACGGTGGCAAAAATTTCCACCTCAGCCACAACTCCACCAATGCGGCCATGCAAAGTGTTCACGTCATGCGCAATAACTTGTCCATTGCCGGCGGTGCCTCCGACACAGCCCTTTCAGGTTCGCTTCTGACCAACAATAGCTGGCAGATCGTCTCGCCTGCGGCCACGGCTGCCGATCTGCTGAGCACAAATGCCGCCGCTGCTCTCGCCGCACGCCGCGATGACGGAGGTTTCTCTGAATCGCCGTTCCTCCGGCCTGTGCCGACCGGACGGCTCGTGAATAAAGGCGTCAGCAACGGCGTGGTTTTTTCCGGGACGGCACCCGATCTCGGTGCTTATGAAACGCCAGAGTGGTGAACTCTCCGCGTGCCTCGACTTTGCCGGCGGCTTTGTTAAGTTGTCGGCGTGAGTTTTGTCGCTGAATTTAATTCCCTGCCGCTCGCGTCGCTTGTCCAGCGTTCGTTGAGCACAAGCCTGCCCGCCGCGCGCGAATCGCTGGCGAAGGATAAACTTTCGCTGGCCGACTTCGCGCAGTTGATTTCACCCGCCGCCGGTGAACTGCTCGAACACATGGGCCGCCGTTCGCAGGCGCTCACGCAGCAGCGTTTCGGCAAGGTCATCCGTCTCTTCGCGCCGCTGTATCTTTCCAACGAGTGCATCAACAATTGCAAATACTGCGGCTTCTCGCGGGACAACGCCATCCTGCGCGTGACGTTGTCCGTGGACGAGGTGATGCGCGAGGTGCGGTCGCTGTCGGCACAGGGCTTTCGCAACATCCTGCTGGTGGCGGGCGAACATCCGAAGTTTGTATCCAACGGTTACATGGCGGAATGCGTGGCGGCGTTGCACAAAGAAATTCCCAGCGTGTCGCTCGAAGTTGGGCCGATGGAAACCGACGAATACCGTCCGCTCGTTGCCGCCGGCGCGGATGGGCTGGTGGTTTATCAGGAAACTTACGACCGCGCGCTCTACGACGATCTGCACACTTCCGGGCCGAAGAAAATTTTTGACTGGCGGCTCGAAACGCCGGAGCGCGCGTACGCGGCGGGGTTTCGCCGCCTCGGCATAGGCGCGCTGTACGGCTTGGCGGACTGGCGTTACGAGGCGCTCTGTGTGGCGGCGCACGCGGATTATTTGCTGCGCAACTGCTGGAAGGCTCAGCTCACGATCTCGCTGCCGCGGATGCGTCCGTGCGCGGGTGAGTTTCAACCGCTCACCCACATGACTGACCGCGAGTTGGTGCAACTAGTTTGCGCGTTCCGGCTGATGTTTCCCGACGTGGGCATTGTTCTCTCGACGCGCGAGCCGGCGAAGCTGCGCGACGGACTTTTCCCGCTGGGCATCACGCTCATCAGCGCGGGCAGCCACACCGAGCCGGGCGGTTACACCGGCGCGGGCAAGGAAAACATCCATCAAACCGTGCGCGGCCGCATCGTCGAAGCAGGTTCGAGCGAATGGGCAACGCCAACGAACGGCCACGCGACGAATGCGACGGGCCAGTTCAACATCGCCGACGAACGCTCGGCGGAAGAAGTGGCGAAGCTGATTCAGAGCCTCGGCTACGAACCGGTGTGGAAGGATTGGGACGCGGCGTTGATGGCGTGAAAAATTATGGACAAATCCCAACTGCGAGTAAGGCCGGGATTTATACTTGGATTAGCATCGATATTTGCTTTCGCATACCTCGTTGAATTGTTATTGCCGGTTCCGGGCAAAAAAGAGGCTCAAATTATCAGCACCCGCTTTGAAATGAAAAAAATTGCATCTGTTTTGTATTCAAGCGCAGCTTCTAAGGGTTCACTTTTTGACCTAGATGATAATTTTATCCTGCAAGCAGTCTTTGGCACGAATACTCTTAGTTACTCATATCGCACCAACGCAGATGGGAAAATTCATGATCTTTGGGACACGCCTTACAAAATACAGATTTTCAATCGAACAAATTTCATCATTCGCTCCGCAGGTCGAAACAAAGTTTTCGGCGATTCGGACGACATCATTTTTGACAGCGCCTCCAACGATTTCGGGAAGCCATGAATTCATTTGTCACCGCCAACGGCCAGCCGGTCGCCGCAAAGTTGCCCTGCACGCTTAAAGAATTTCTCATTGCCCAAAATCTTCTGCCCCGCAGCGTGGTGGTGGAGCACAACGGCGAGCCGGTCGCGCCGTCGGAGTTTTCCCGGCGTGTGCTCAACGCGGGCGACCGGTTGGAGATTGTGAAGATCGTGGCGGGCGGTTGAACCGGGCAGGGGCGTGTCCAAAAAACGGCACGACCGGATGGCGTTTGACCGATCGCAGGATTTGCCCCGATACTCCGGCCCGGTGAATTCTTCCCCGCAGAAAATTTATGACGTCGCCGTGATTGGTGCCGGTCCAGGTGGGAGCGCGGCGGCCAGCGGGTTGGCACGCCGGGGTTTATCCGTTTTGATTTTGGAAAAGGCTGCGGTGCCGCGCTACAAGACCTGCGGCGGCGGTTTGCTCCACCGCGTTCGGCGGCAAATGCCAGGCACCGTGGCGCAGGTTGTGGAACGGGAGTGCCACGCCATCACTTTGAATTTCCTCGCCGCCCGACTCAGCTTCACGGCCACGCGCGCCGAACCCATCGTCTTCATGACCATGCGTGCGGAGCTTGATCAAGTGCTGGTGCGGGAAGCCCAAAGGCTAGGCGCGGAATTGATCGAATCGTGTCTCGTGAAAAACCTTGTGTCGCATGAGCAGTTTGTGGAAATCGCCACGGACCAAAAAATGTTTCGCGCGCGGTTCGTCATCGGTGCCGACGGCGTTCACAGTCTCACGGCCAAAGCGGGCGGCTGGTCACCGCTGCCGCGCCTTGCCCCGGCGCTGGAATGGGAGTTGCAACTTTCCGCCGAAGATTTTTCGCGCTTCGGTCACACGGCGCGGTTTGATTTTGATTGCATTGATTCAGGCTACGCGTGGGTATTTCCCAAGCGCGATCACATTTCCGTGGGAATTCTCAGCACAAGTCGGACGAAGCAAAATCTGCCGGCGAAACTGGAAAATTATCTGGCGGCCATCGGCCTTAAACAAATTCTGAAGTCCGAGAAACACGGCTACCTCATTCCGCTGGCCCCACGACGCGAACCCCTGGCGCGCGGAAGAATTTTGCTCGTCGGCGACGCCGCGGGACTGGCGGATCCGATCACGGCGGAAGGGATTTCCTACGCGTGGCAAAGCGGACAACTCGCCGCCGAGGCGCTTGTTGAAACGGATCTCAATGTAGCAACCGCCGCCGCTCGCTACCAGGCGTTGCTCGAAAAAAACATTCTCCGCGATCTGCGCGCCGGACGATTCTTGGCCAGGGTGCTTTACGATTATCCCCGCCTTCGCACTGTGGCTTTCCGTTGGCAGGGACAACGTCTGACCGAGTTCGTTGCCGCTGTGGTCATGGGCGAACGTGGGTACGCAGACGCGTTAAAGAATCCGGCAAGCTGGTTGAAATTGTTTGACCGGGGAAAGCGTTTGTAATTCCAATTCAGCTCAGGGAACGCGGTTGAGAATTTTCCCGCGTGATGCGATGCTCCGACCTTCATGAGCGTCAAAGTAAAAATCTGTGGCATCACCAGCGTCGCCGACGGTCTCACCGCCGCCGAAGCCGGTGCGGACATGATCGGTCTGATGTTCTACGAAAAAAGTCCGCGTCACGTCTCGTTGCAACTCGCCGCTGAGATCGCGCGCGCACTGCCGCCGTTCGTCCTCAAGGTCGGTGTGTTCGTGAATCCCGACGCTGACCTGGTCACCCGCGCCATCGCCGAATGCGGCCTGAGCCTGCTGCAATTTCACGGCGACGAACCGCCGGAGTTTTGCACCGGCTTCGGCATGATGAGCATGAAGGCGTTTCGGGTTCGCGACGCGAAGTCGCTCGCAGACTTGCCGGCGTTCCAGACCGAAGCCTATTTGCTCGATGCCTATTCGCCCGATGCGCGCGGCGGAACCGGCGCGCGATTCAATTGGGAACTCGCCATCGAAGCCAAGAAATTCGGCCGGCCGGTTTTTCTCGCGGGCGGTTTGACGCCAGAAAATGTCGGGGAAGCCGTGCGAAAAGTTCAACCGTTCGCCGTGGATGTTTCCAGCGGCGTGGAATCCGCGCCGGGGAAAAAGGATGCGGCCAAAGTCCGCGCCTTCATCGCCAACGCGCGCCAGGCCGGCTCCGTATAGTCCGTTCCTCGACAAACCGGACGGGTCGCTTACAGTTGCGTCAGGATGAAAGGCGAAGCGATCTATCTCTACGCGTTCGATGTTGCGAACGAAATCATCACTGCGCGCGTCCAGGAAATTCTTTCCGAGAAACCCTTCCCGTTTGAAATTCGGATGGACAGGACGCTCCCCAAGGACATGCCGCTCTACAAGCCGCTAGCCATCGAGCCGCCGCCGTTGTCTGCGCGGTTGCACGGCGTGCCGGTGCTGCTGCTCATCCGGGTTTACAACGTCGGCGTGGTCACCGTGATGATGCGGGCCGCGTTCGACGCCGCCACGCTTGCGGACCTCATGCCCTTTCATAATCCGAAACTGGAAAGTGGCGAAACGCTCGATGCGATCGCAGTAAAACTGTGCGCGCAGGTTTGCGACAGTCTCCGGGAATTGATGCTGGGCCGGACGGAATTCCCCCCGCCGGAGGCTTACACCGTTTTTTGTTTCACCGATCTGGACGGCATGACTGACACGAACCGGTGGCTCGCCGAGCATCGCCGCGAAGTCGCCGGACTGCTCACCGAAACGGCGGCGGACAAATTGAGCGAAGCGCAGGTGACCGAAGTCCTGCGCATTCAACGTTCCTTCGAGAACACCGACCTCGTGGTGATTGACTGGGATGCGGCGCTCGTGGTGGACTTGACCGGCTATGTGGATGACGTGCTGTACGCGCTTGAACTGGCCAATCTGCAACTCGAAGAATTCCGCGTCATGGACAGCCGCCTCGACACGTATCTCGACAGGGCGTACGAAGATCTGGAGCGCCGAAGGCTGCCCATGTTTGGCGCGGCCAACCTGACCCTGCGCCATCTGCGCCGCTTTCGCGTGGACGTGGCGAAGCTCACGGATGAAGTCACGCACATCACGAAGTTTTTCGGCGACTGGTATCTCGCCCGCGTCTATCTCGGCGCGCGCGACCGTTTCTATCTCGACCAATGGCGCGCCAGCGTCGAGCAACGCCTCGCCCAACTCGACAAGCTGTATAGTGTCGTCCACTCGGAGGTGAACGAGCAGCGCATGTTGTGGTTGGAAATCATCATCGTGATTTTCTTCGCGATTGATCTGGGGATTTTGCTGTGGGTGCGGCGGTGAAACTTTGCCACAGAGGCACAGAGAACACAGAGTTTCTGTTTTCCTTTTCTCTGCGCACTCTGTGTCTCTGTGGCAAATAATTCTTTGCGTCTTTGCGTCTTTGCTGGAGAATTAACGCCATGAGTTCAGTCATTGCAGAAACTTTACCCGACGCCACCGGCCACTTCGGCCCGTTCGGCGGACGTTACGTGCCGGAAACCTTGATGCATCCGCTTCAGGAATTGGAAGCGGAATACTTTCGCGCCCAGCACGATCCTGATTTCCAGAAGGAGCTGAGTTACTACCTCACGGAATTTGTCGGCCGCCCGTCACCGCTTTATTTTGCCGAACGCCTGACCAAGGAACTGGGCGGCGCGAAAATTTATCTCAAGCGCGAAGACTTGAACCACACCGGCGCGCACAAGATCAACAACGCCATCGGCCAGATCCTGCTCGCCAAGCGCATGGGCAAGACGCGCATCATCGCCGAGACCGGCGCGGGGCAGCATGGTGTTGCCTCCGCAACGGTCGCCGCGATGTTCGGGATGAAATGCGTCATCTACATGGGCGCGGTGGATTGCCAGCGGCAGGAGCTGAACGTTTATCGCATGAAGATGCTCGGCGCGGAAGTCGTGCCAGTTCACGCGGGCCAGAAGACCTTGAAGGAAGCAGTCAATGAAGCCATGCGCGACTGGGTCACGAACATCCGCCACACGCATTACATTCTAGGCACGGCTTATGGCGCGCATCCGTATCCCGTGATGGTGCGAAATTTTCAGCGCATCATCGGCGACGAGGCGCGTGCGCAGATTTTGGAAAAAGAAAAACGTTTGCCCGACCTGCTCATCGCGTGCGTCGGCGGCGGTTCCAACGCCATCGGACTTTTTTATCCGTTCCTCGACGACCAGAGCGTGAAGATGATCGGCGTGGAAGCCGGTGGCCACGGCATCAAGCCGGAGCAGCACGCGGCGCGGTTTCACGGCGGTTCGCTCGGCGTGCTGCAAGGCACGCGCAGCTATATCTTGCAGGATGAATTCGGCCAGATCCAGGGCACGCACAGCGTCAGCGCCGGATTGGACTACGCTGCCGTCGGGCCAGAACACGCCTTTCTGCACGACCAGAAACGCGTGGCCTACACCTACGCCACCGACGACCAGGCGCTCGCAGCGTTCATGAAACTCGCGCGGCTCGAAGGCATCATCCCCGCGCTCGAAAGCGCGCATGCCGTCGCCGAATGCATCGTCCAAGCGCCCAAGCTGGGCAAGGACAAGGTCATCATCGTGAACCTTTCCGGCCGCGGGGATAAAGACGTGGCGCAAGCGGCGGACAAGATCGGTTTGCAGATGCCGAAGTAATGTGGCAAGGCGCGAATGAAATATGGCGAATCGCAACCACTTAGAAATTCTTCGTCAAGGTGTTGCCGTATGGAATGATTGGAGAAAATCGAACCCCAAAGTAAAGCCGGACCTGAGCGATTTAGATCTCTCAGGTATTAATTTTTCCGGCGCAGACTTCACGGACACGAAATTCGCTCAAACCATATTTAAGAAAGCGACACTAAATCACGTAAATTTTAGCCGTTCAATTTTTGTCAAAACGGATTTCAGTGGGGCGTCAATCGCCTTCTGTCGGTTTGTTCGGAATATTTTACACGGTGTTTCTTTTGAGAACGCCAATCTCAATCATACAATCTTGTTTCGCGGGTGGTGGAACAGGATAAAATTACGCAACGCGGATTTGTATGGGACCGTTTTTCGCGATTGCATGGGCACACGGATAGATTTCAGTCAGGCGGTTTTGATGAGCACCGTTTTTGCAAACGTAAATTTTACAGGATGGACAGGGCTTGAAAGTGCACAGCATGCAGGTCCATCGACAATTGGGACAGATACGCTTTATAGATCACGAGGAAAAATCCCTGCAAAATTTCTCCGCGATGCAGGTGTTTCTGAGGAATTGATTTCTCATTTACCTTCTTTAATTAAGGCAGTCGAACCATACCAATTACAATCCTGTTTCATCAGCTACAGCGCTAAGAATCAAAAGTTTGCTGAACGTCTTCATTCAAGAATGCGGCAGGGTGGCTTACATGTATGGTTTGCTCCGGAAGACATGAAAGGTGGCGATCATTTCTCCGAGCAAATTGACAGAGCGATTCAGTTGCACGACCGGCTTTTGCTGGTGCTCTCCGAGGACAGCATCCAGAGCAAATGGGTGGAGCGAGAAATGCGCAAGGCGCGAAAAATTGAGCGCGCCGAAAAGCGGAAGAAACTTTTCCCCATCACCTTGATGGATTACGGCGAATTGAAAAAATGGGAATGCCTGGATTCCGACACCGGCGAAGACTTGGCGGAAGAAGTCCGCAAATATCACATCCCCGATTTCTCCAACTGGAAAAACCACGACGCCTTTGAAGCTGCCTTCGCCCGGCTGGAAAAAGATTTGCGCGCGTCGGTCGGCAAATGAAAAGCGGTGGAGAGCCGCCGCAGTCCCAGACGCCGTCCTGATGCTTGGCCCAACCTCAGCACCGACGCCTACGATGAAAATAACGGAATAACCGAAGCAGTTGCTTCTGCGATGGAAGCAGTCAGCAAGAGGACGGAAGCCGCCGGTTCGGCGGGGGAATCAACCTGCGGAAACGATTTGAAGAGGGATCACGCCGGCTTGCGGTTCAGCAGTGTTTCCATTTTCTCCAGGAGACGCGGGAGTTCAATCGGCTTGGTGTCGTAGTCGTCGCACCCGGCTTCCACGCATTTCTCCCGGTCGCCGGACATGGCGTGCGCGGTGAGGGCGATGATGGGAAGGGTCTTCATTCCCGGCACGGCCTTGATGCGGCGCGTGGCTTCCCAGCCGTCGAACACCGGCAGGCTCATGTCCATGAGGATGAGTGCGGGGGCTTCGGATTGCGCCATGGCCACGGCCTGTTCACCATCCACGGCCATGACGACTTCGTAGCCTTTGCGCTGGAGCCGGCGCGAAAGCATGTCGCGATTCATCTCGTTGTCTTCCACCAAAAGGATTTTAGGCATAACAATTTTGGGAACGACTGTCGGCGGGAACCTTTTCAAAATAACTGCGGCCCTGAATTTGAAGGTGATGGAAGTCCCGCGAGGTCTTGGACTGCGGTGGCCAGGGGGGAGCTGCGACACCGCTTGCAGACTGACGGATATTTTCCGGATAGGCGAAACCGTGCGGTTGTGCGAAAGCGGCGTGGCGC
>JANYDP010000058.1 GCA_025363535.1 Verrucomicrobiota bacterium
ATCTTGGAGATTTCAAAATGCTTGAGCAACTGCCCCGTGCGTCGCGTGTCCTCGGCGGCGACCACGTCACATTCGCGCAGCACGCGCAAGGCGCGCAGTGTGATGTCCTCGAGATTCCCGATCGGCGTGGCGACAAGGTAAAGCGTGCTGGCAGTCAATGGCGGCAGTTCCATGCGTGGAGTTATAGCGGTTGTTGAAAAAAATCCAAATGCTTTGACGCGGAGTCGAAAGCGCCGGCGTGATTCATCCGCCGGTGCGAATCGGCGCGCGAAAAAGCGGCGGAAGACCGCCGCAGTCCAAGACGCCAAGCGCTTGCCAATGAATCACGAACCGCGCGAAGCGTCTTGGACTGCGCCAGCCCTCTGGCGCTCTTGATCCGTTTGAAAATATGCCGATGTACCAGCCGCTTGATTCACTCAAATGCGCTTGGCTGGCCGGGAAATTTGGGTGCCGCCAGCGGTGCGGGTTCGGGAGCGTTGGTTTGATTCGCGCGGATGTAGGCGATGAGCGCCGACACCTGCGCCGGCGTCAGCGCCGCGCCAAAAGCCGACATGCCTTTCTCCGCCAGTCCCCGCGTGATCACGTTGCGCATGGCCTCGTCGTCCTTGGCGAACTGCCAGTGGCCGTACAACAAGCCGCGCTGCATTCCACCGCGCAATCCCGGGCCGTGACACGGCGCACAATACGCGGCCACAATCTGGCTGGCGTTCGTCGTGCCCGGCTCCAACGTCGTCTCCTGCGGACGCGGGCCGTTCCACTCAGCGGCGAGCTTTGCACCGGTCGAGGGAACGGTTTGGGGAACCAGTCGCAGAATGAAATCGTATTCCGGCCGCGGCGTGCCTTCCGGCGGATCGAATTGCGACGTGGTGAAATAAATAAATCCATCCGGCCCTTCGGTCACTTCGCGGATTCAGCCATACTTGAAGTGCAGCAGGCGTTCACACGAGATTGGATTCGTGCCGTTGAAGCCAATGCTTAAAATCCCTTCACCCCGCAGACAACCCACGAGTAGCTTGCCCGTCAGTTCGGGAAAAGCTTTGCCTCGATAAAAACTGGCGGCGGCCGGACCGATGGCGGGCGTGAACTCCAGCGTCGGACTGTGCAAGCCTTCCCGCGCCAAGCGATGATGAATAATCGGCCAGCCATAATTCTCGCCCTTGCTGACAAGATTTAATTCATCGCCATGATCGGGGCCGTGCTCGGCATTGAACAAAACGCCCGTGCCCGGTTGAAAATCGAGGCCTTGCGGATTGCGGTGGCCGTAACTCCAGATTGCGCCGAGTGCGTTGGTGCGGCCCACGAACGGATTGTCCGTGGGGATGGAACCGTCCGCGTTGAGCCGGAGAATTTTTCCCGCGAACGAGTCCAGCCGTTGCGCGAGCGGCGGATCGTTGGCGTCGCCGGTCGTGATGTGGAGACAGCCCTCCGGACCGAAACGCAGGCGGCCACCCGTGTGATTGCGATACGCCGGAATGTTTTCGATCAGGGTTTTTGGTTCGAGCAAATGGTTCTGCTGCTCGCGATAGCGGACGACGCGCATCCGGTATTTTTCTTTTCCCAGATCGTAATTGTACGCGAGGTAAAGAAAATGATTCGTGCCAAAGCCGGGGTCGAGGGCCAGACCGAGCAGCCCCATCTTCACCGACGACGCCACGTCGTTCAGCAGCAGCGCGGGTTGTTCGAGGACTTTTCCGTTTTGAATGACCCGCACCCAGCCGGGCCGTTCGCTGAAGAAGATTCGCCCGTCCGGCGCGAAGACCACCGACCACGGGGCTTGCAAACGTGACGCCACGATCTCGACACGATACGGAGTGGTCAACTGTCCGTCCGGCGGAATCGGCGAATTGGTCTGTCCGCGGGCACCTGCCGCCGACAGCGCGGCTGTGATTGCCAAAATGGAAATGGCCTTGGAAAAAATCATAGCGTTGCGATTCCAGCATTGATCACTCATCACAAAAATCGGCAGGGCAAAGCTGCCGCTTTGCCTGCGGACGCCGAGCACATCGGTGACAAATCTCCGCACGAACCAAGGCGGAGCGGCAGCTCCGCCTCACCAATTGCGGGCGGATTTTGGACAGCGGTTTTTCAACCTTGCAGCTTCCAGCCCTGCCGATACTCGCGGCGCAGGTATTCGTTGGCCTTGTCGTTGTTGGTGACGCGGCCGGTCGCGGCGTCGTATTCGATTTTCCCGCCGGCTTTGTAGGCGACGAGGCCAAGGAGCATCTGCTCGATCATCAGCCCGGCGTAATCGAAGTTGCAGGAGGTTTTCAAATTTCCTTTGCACGCCGCGAACCATTCCTGCTGGAAACCTTTCATCGAGGGAATGAGATCCTTTTCGGCGCGCGGTTTGAAATAGGTCATGTCCGAATGGTTGCCCAACGGAATCACGAGCCGCTTTTCAAAATCGCAGATCAAATAACCCTGCGTGCCGGTGAACATCGCGCCGTGATCAATTTTTTTCAGGTCCACCCATTTCGATGGCGAGTCGGGCATCGCGCCGCCTTGATACCACGAGACTTTCATCGCCGGACGCCACGCGTTCGCGGGATGTTGAAAATGCGTGGTGAGTTCGACGGGTGAAACTTCCGCATTGAACGGCTCGCCCTTCGCCTCGGCGGAAGTCGGCGGCGCGGCGTCAATCGCGTTCCAAACCAGATCCATCGTGTGACTGCCCATGTCGCCGACCTGGCCGTTGCCGAAGTCCCAATACATGTTCCACTGGAGACAATTCATCGCCGTGCCGCCGGAAAAATAGTCCGGGTTGTAGGGATGCAACGGCGACGGGCCGAGCCAGAGATCGTAATTCAAATTCGCCGGCGGTTCGCCTGCCGCCGGGAGGTAGCCGGGCTTGCGCAACTGCCGGTTGCCCCACGCGCAAGCTTCTTCAAGCTGGCCGATCGCGCCGTCGAGCACCAGTTCGCGGACGCGGTTGAAGTTTGGAAACGCGTGGCGCTGCGTGCCGACTTGTGTGGCGAGGGTGTTTTTTTTCTGGAGATAAGTCGCGCGGATCAGGCGGGCCTCCTCGATGGTGTTTGCGAGGGGCTTTTCGCAATAGACATGCAGGTTGCGGTTCAACGCCCACATCGTGATCAACGCGTGCGAGTGATCCGGGGTGCAGATGACGACGCCATCCAGCCCGTTGTGGTCAATACATTCGCGCCAGTCGGCGTAGCGTTTCGCGCCGGGGAATTTTTGCTGGGCAAGGTCAAGATGCTTGGAGTCCACATCGCAGATCGCGATCACATTTTGTGTGGCGAGACCGTCGTAATGCGCGGTGGCCCGGCCGTACGCGCCGATCAGGGCGAGGTTGAGTTTGTTGCTCGGCGCGTCCGCGCCGAAGAGATTGAACTTCGTCAGAATGAGCGGAGCCGTGGCGGCGATGGTGGAGGCTTTGAGGAATTTTCGGCGGTTCATAAAGTGGTGACGGAGCGGTTGAGGGTTGAGGTTGGTTAAATGTCGCAAATCTGCACGCCCTGTTTGAGCGACGCGATGACATCCTTGCGTTTGGGCACGAACTCCTGCGCCACGTAGCCTTTGAAGCCGGTGTCGAGAATTGCCTGCATGATGCGCGGGTAGTTCAGCTCCTGCGACTCATTAATCTCCGCGCGGCCCGGCACACCGCCGGTGTGATAGTGGTCAAAGTATTGGTGGTTTTCTTTGATCGTGTCGCAAACGTCGCCGTCCATGATCTGCATGTGGAAAATGTCGTAGAGCAGTTTGAAGCGCTCGGAGCTGAGACGCTTCACCAGATCAACGCCCCATGCGGTGTGGTCGCACTGATAATCCTTGTGGCTGCGCTTGCTGTTGAGCAGTTCCATGCAGAGCGTGACCTTCAATTTTTCCGCGAGCGGCAGAATGCGCTGCAAACCGAGCGCACAATTTTCCAAACCTTTCGCGTCATTCAACCCTTCGCGGTTGCCGGAGAAACAAATCAAACGTTCGTAACCCGCGTCGGCGGTTTCCTTGAGCCGCTGCTCGTAAGCCTGAACCAATTTGTCGTGATGCTCGACGCGGTTCCACGCCTTGCCGATGCCACCCAAGCCGTCAATGACCGGATTGAAAACCATCGAGCAGACGAGGCCATGCTTCTTGACCGTCGGAAAATCCTCGGGGTTGAGCAGGTCAATGCCGACCAGGCCCATCTCCTTGCCCGCCTTGCACAAATCATCCACGGAAACTTTTCCGTAACACCAGCGGCACGCGCTGTGGTTGATGCGGCCTTTGAGTTTGGCGGGCGCGGCGTCCTCGGCGCGCGAGGCCAGCGGAAGTAATTTGGCAGTGGCAACAACAGCGGTGCTGCCGGCGATTTTGCGAATGGCAGAGCGGCGAGACATGGTGGATTTCAT
Organism: Verrucomicrobiota bacterium; assembly: GCA_025363535.1. Classification (GTDB taxonomy): domain Bacteria; phylum Verrucomicrobiota; class Verrucomicrobiia; order Limisphaerales; family CAIQOK01; genus CAIQOK01. The sequence continues at coordinate 4,347 of JANYDP010000058.1, forward strand.
GAAAGGTTATTTACCCGAGAGTGGAGTGCAACGCACGATAAAAAACATCTGCTCGCCTTGTGAATCAAAGTGCCGCTTCGCGCACAAGCCAAGTCAGTTTTTAGACCCGCTCGGGGCACCCGGCGCGGGCGTGACCCGGATAATTTCCTCCATCACGGTTTGTTCTTTGAGTTCGCGATGCTCTGGTTCCCGGCGGACATGCAGGCGGTGACTCAAGACCGCTGAGGCCAGCGCTTGGACCTGTTCGACGCGCACGGAATCGTTTCCTTCGATGGCCGCAAGCGCCTGTGCGGTGCGGAATAATCCGAGCGACCCGCGCGGGCTGGCACCGAGCGACAACGCCGGATGTGCGCGTGTCGCCCGCACCAGCGCCAGAATGTAATCACACACTTCCGAATCCAACCGCACTGCACGCACTGCGTCCTGACAGGCGAGAATTTTATCCGGCGTCGTCACCGCTTTGAGGGTTTCAATCGGATGCCCCAATTGAAAGCGTTCGCACATTTGTTTTTCGTCGGCGAGCGACGGATAGCCGAGGCTCAGGCGGATCAGGAAGCGATCCTTCTGCGCTTCGGGCAGCGGAAAGGTGCCTTCCTGCTCAATCGGATTCTGGGTCGCGATGACCGTGAACGGCCGCACGAGCGCATGTGTGACTTTGCCCACGGACACCGCGCCTTCGCCCATCGCTTCCAGCAACGCCGCCTGCGTGCGGGGATTCGCGCGGTTGATTTCGTCCACCAGCACGAACTGCGAAAACAGCGGCCCGAAAAAAAATTCCGTCCGTCCGGTCTGCGGATCAATGACCGATTCGCCGAGCACGTCCGAGGGCTGCAAATCCGGCGTGCATTGAATGCGTTTGAACGAGCAGCCGGCGCTGTGCGCCAGCGCCCGCGCCAGCATGGTCTTGGCGACGCCCGGGACATCTTCAAGCAGCAGGTGTCCTTCGGCGAGAACCGCCGCCACGGCCAGCACGATTTGCTCGCGCTTGCCGACGACGACCTGTTCGACGTTGGCAATGATTTGCGCGGCAATCTCCGCCACCCGAGACACCGGCAGGCCGGGCGTGGTGGTGATCGGCGGGATGCTCAACCTGGGTTTCGCCGGGGCCGCGACTTGCGGGCGCAACGGCACGCTCAGCTTCCCACAGGACGGGCAGGGAAGTTCGGTGCGCATCGTGGAGACCACGGCTTCGATGAAGCCGCCGCAGTGTTGGCAGATAAATTGGGCCATATTTGAAATTTGAATTTCCGGGCGCGTCAAAACCAGTGCGCTCATTGACGACCGGTCAGTTGGCTTTAAGCCGGCGCGGCTGAATCGGAACCGGCGCGGTAATGGATGACCTTCACTTTTTCCAAGGTCACCAGCGTGCCGCCGAGCATGGCTTCGAGCGGGGGCAGGAAGGCGCTGATTTTTTCCTCACTGTCCACGATTTCTATGACGATGGGCAGATCCATCGAGAGCCGGAGAATTTTAGCCGTGTGCAGCCGACTCGATTTGCCGAAACCCATCGGGCCGCGCAACACGGTCGCGCCTGCGAGGTGCGCCGCGCGCGCCGCCAACACGATGGCTTCGTAGAGCGGCTTGTGTTTCCATTTGTCGCTTTCGCCGATGAAAATGCGCAGCAAGGTGGCTTCGGTTGGAATCTGCATATCAACTGCCTTTCATGGAACTGACCGCCGCGCCGAGCAGATAGCCCAGCCATACTGCGATTAGACAGAGGACGACGGATAAAATCACATTGCCGCCGGCATAAAGCCACTGGCGTTCCTGCAAATATTTCAACGTGGCCAGACTGAACGAGGAAAAAGTTGTGTAGCCGCCACAAATCCCATACATCAAAAACTGCGTTGCGAATGCTCGCGACTGCGAATCCAACCTGCCTTCGGGGACGGCCACCGCGCCAATGAGGCCGATGAGAAATGAACCCGTGACGTTGATGGCCAGCGTGCCCCAGGCAAATGATTCCCCAAAACGCGAGGCAATCAGGCCCGAGAGCCAGAAGCGCCCCACGCTGCCAAGCGCGCCGCCAAGTGCCACCCATAAATATGCGAGCATAAAAATAAACCCGATCCAATTGTCGCCGGATTATTATTGGCCGCGCAGCACCGATGCAACCGCAAAGCAGGCGGCCAGGGAAGAATGCACACGCGGATCGGACAGGCATCGTGGCCCCGTGAGTGGTAAATTGTTCTGATGCTGGCAGCGGTTCAGGTTTTCGACATTTCCCAGGAATTATTTTCGCTTCACGTTTCCTTAAGGTTGCGTCACGTAGAGTCGCGCCATGAAAACCAACCTTGCTCAACTGGCCTGCACCACAGCAGCGATTGTCTTCACCGCTTCCACCACTCGCGCCGCCGATCCGTACGTGGATTCGTGGCTGACGGGTTCCTCCGGCCAATACGCCCGCATCTACACCACGGACGCCAACAAAACCAACGGCGTCACCGTCACCACCTGGAGCAACGGCACGCAGACGCAATCCCTGCCGGCCTACGCGGGCGTGCAGGAAATTTATTCATCGAGCAACTGGGTTTACATCCGCACCACCGGACTGGCCACGCACACGATGGGGCCGTGGCTGAATGGCGCCTTTCCCAACCTGCCGATCAACACCAAAACCTTCTGGCGCATCCCCCGCACCAATGGCGTGCCCGCGACCAAGACGCTCACCCCCGGCGGGGCGATTGGTTATTTCGTGGACGGCGTGGCGATGTTCGATTCGCG
>JANYDP010000158.1 GCA_025363535.1 Verrucomicrobiota bacterium
CGAAACACGGGCGGATGTTTTTTCCGGGCGGCTGGAAGCCGCCCTCTACGGCAGGCAAAGATGCCTGCCGCTACATTTTCAAACAGGCTCTTATTTTTATTTGGCCAAAGCGGTCTTGGTTTGGCCGGAACCGTTCCGACCGCCTTCATCATACGAGAGGCCGAAGCCGAACGGGAAAGCTGATTTGGCACCGGGCTTGGTTTCTGTTGAGGCCGAAGCCGCTTCATTCGGCCACGGCCGTGAAAGTTTCCCGGTGGGCTTGTAGTCGCCGAACAAAACATCCGCCACGCCCCGGCCCTCGGTTCCCGGCAGCCAGGCGGCCACGAACGCATCGCTGGCCGCGAGCGCCTCGCCCAGAATCAAAGGACGCCCCGACAACAAGAGGGTCGTCACCGGTGCTCCGTTTTGTCGGGCCTGTTTGATCAAAGCCTGGTCGGCGGCGGCGAGCTGAAGATCGGTGCGGTCACCTTTCATTTCCGCGTACGGCATTTCGCCAACGACCACGATGACCGCGTCGGCAGTTTCCAGGCCGGAACCGTCGGCGGAATATTTCACCACACACTCCGGCCCGACCGTCTGACGAATGGCTTCGAGAATGGTGGTGCCACCCGGCGTGACATTTCCAGTTGCACCCTGCCAGCTGATGGTCCAGCCGCCGCACTGGATTCCCAGATCGTCCGCCGCCCGGCCGACGACCTGGATGCGCTTCAAATTTTTCTTCAACGGCAAAACCTGCTGCTCATTTTTAAGCAGCACGAGCGACTCGCGCACGCACTCGCGCGCGACGGCGCGATGCTCCGGCGAGCCGATCTTCGCGGTGAGCGCGGGATCGGTCCGCGGATTTTCAAAAACTCCCATCGCGAGTTTTACCGTCAGGATGCGGCGCACCGCATCGTCAATGCGCGCCGGCGGAACTTTTCCCAGGTTTACCAAGTCGGTCAAATCAGCAATGAATTCAGCGTAGTTGTGCGGCGTGCCGATTTCCGCCGGAATCATGATCATGTCCAGGCCGGCGTTGATGGACAGTTCGATGTCCGTCCGGTAATCCGCGCCGAGCTGGTCAATCGCCGCCCAGTCGGAAATCAGAAATCCCTTGAAGCCCAGCTCGCCTTTGAGCACCTCGGTCAAAAGATGCTTGTGCCCGTGCAGCTTCACGCCGTTCCAACTGTTGTACGAAACCATGATGGAGCCGACCCCGGCTTGGATGGACGGTTCGTAGGGCGCTACGAACATTTTTCGGAACGTCGCCTCGTCGCAAACGGTGTCGCCCTGATCCTTGCCGTTCACCGTGCCGCCGTCGCCGGCAAAATGTTTCGCGCAGGCGAGCACGGAATTTCTGCCGAGCGCCGCGCCCTGAAAACCGCGCACGGCCGCCGCGCCGAGTTCCCCGACCAGTTCAGGCGATGAACCGTAGCTTTCGTAGCTGCGCCCCCAGCGCGAATCCTGCGAGACCGCGATGCACGGCGCGAACGCCCAGCGGATGCCAATACCCGCAACCTCATCGGCGGTCACGCGTTCGGCGCGCTCGACGAGCTGCGCGTTGTGCGTCGCCCCGAGGCCGATGTGATGGGGAAAAATCACCGCGCCCTCCACGTTGTTGTTGCCATGCACGGCGTCAATACCGTAGAGCAACGGAATTTTCAGCCGCGTCTGCAGCGCCTGCGTTTGAAATTCATCAGCTAATTTTTTCCACGTCGCAGGCGAATTGTCCGCCGGGTCGGAGCCGCCGCCGCTCAAGACGGAGCCGAGGAAATATTTTTTCACGTCGGCCTTGTCCTTCAGCGCGGCGGAATCCACCTGCACCATCTGGCCGATTTTTTCGGCGAGCGTCATCTGCGCGAGCAGCGCATCCGCCCGCTCCTCGACACCCGCGAAAGCCCGGAGGGCAAGTCCGCCCAACCCCAGCGCGAGCAAGATGGCGGTCCGGCCGGCAACGTTTCCCGGCAACATTTGTTTTGATGATTTCATGTGTAAATAATTTTCTAAAACTTTTCCGCTGTGCGGCCTGGTTCGCGCCGTTTGGCCAAAGCATTTGCGCCGGATCTTGGCCGCTTCAGAATGAATTGACCGCAAAGACATCGTTGAGGTCGGTGCTCAAATCAGACCATTTCCAACTTTCAACATGTCCGTCGCAAAATGAAAAGACGGCCCGGCCGCCATGCCGGCACGCGGCCTGTTTGTTGACCGGCACGGTCGTCCAAGCCAAACCCGCCACTGGTTTGATGACGGTGATGTCCGTGTAGTACGCGACCGGGAGCTGGTTGAGGTTGCCGTTGACTTTGGGGCGGCCCACATCACCGATCAGCCAGATCTGGCTGACCCGCTTTATGGAGGCCAGTTTGCGGGCGTTCTGAATGTTGCCGGCGAGGTCCAGGTAGTAGCGGATAA
>JANYDP010000454.1 GCA_025363535.1 Verrucomicrobiota bacterium
GAAACGGTGTGTTTTGGGGCATCCAGAAGTTTAGCAACCCACCAAATTTGTACAATTCCAATCTGCAATTGACGCCAACTATTTTCATCGCCCCTGCCTTAACTAAGCGCCATTCGGGTCAGTTCTTGGTTTTGACAACTCCCGGTTGCTGCGGCATTATTCCCGGCATGGCGCGCAAGTTGCGAGTGGATCCCAAGGATTGGATGAGACTTGCATCTTTCCCAAGTAAGGCTTGTCTTACCGCATGATTGCCCAAGTTTCGGTCAAGGGCCAGACGGTCATTCCAGAGGCCATCCGCGAAATGGTGCGGATCAAATTCCTTTTGTCAAATCCCGGATTCAGGCATAAAATTCCAGCATGAGTGCAACTGAAATCATTTCGGAAATCAAGAAGCTGCCGCCGGCGCAACAGAGGAAAGTCTTTTGTTTCGTGGATGAAAATTTGCGCCGCGCTGAAGACCTCGCCGACAACGCCGCCGCCGCCCGCGCCCTGGCCGAACCGGGCAAAAACATCCCCTGGAGCGCCGCCCGCAAAAGACTCGGCTGGGCATGAGCCGTTACCGTCTCGAAATCCGTCCCTCGGTCGAGAAAACTTTGCGGAAAATCCGCGACGCGCAGCTTCAACGACGCCTTGATGCCGCCTTTGAAAAACTGGCCGAAAATCCCCGGCGTCCCGGCGCGGAAAAAATGTCCGGCTTTGACAACCGCTACCGCTTTCGGGTCGGGGACTACCGGATCGTCTATGAAATTTACGACACTGTTTTGCTGGTGTTGATTCTTGCCGTCGGCGATCGCAAGGAAATTTACCGTTTAATGAGTTCCGCCGGAGACAACCGTCCGCTGGTTCGGATTACCGGCGAAAACCGGCTGATGGGAAACTGTTTCGTCCAGTTGCGCCAAAATTGCGAAGGTTGGACAAAACTTGCATCTTTCCCAAGTAAGTCTAATCTTACCGCATGATTGCCAAAGTTTCAGTCAAGGGCCAGACGGTCATCCCGGAAGCCATCCGCGAAATGGCGCGGATCAAGGCGGGTGACGAGTTGGATGTCGGTTATTCTGGCGGGTTGATTGTCATGCGCAAACGCCAGGCTCTCACCCCGGCGCGGGTGCGGTCGTTGCTGCTGGGCGGTCGCGGGCTGCCGCAGATGACGCCGAAGGATGAGGCGGCGGTGGCCGTCGCGGTGCAACGCGCGCGCCGCCGCGTCAAGGCGTGAAAGTCGTTTTCGACACCAACGTCGTGGCTAGCGCCTGCTTTTGGCGGGGCGCGCCGTTTGACTGTTTGGCGGCGTGGGCGCGTGGCCGGTGCGTGGCCGTGGTCAGTTCCGGTCTGCTGGCCGAATACCACGAAACCGTTGAGGAACTTCGTCTGGATTATCCCGGAAGAAAATGCGTGGAATGGGTGGCCGCCCTGACCGAATCCGCCGAACTGGTTTTTCCGGTTGAACGCGCTTCTGGCGCAACATCTGATCCTGACGACGAAATGATTCTGGAGTGCGCGCTGGCGGCGGAAGCCGATTTCATTGTGAGCGGCGACAAAAAACATTTGCTCGTGCTGCGGCAATTTCAGGGCATTCCGATTGTCAGCCCGGCTGAATTTCTGCGGCGAATTGGAAATCGAATTTGAAGATGAATCAGAGCCTCCTTACGTCGGCTGCTACAAGTCCCAAACTGCGCCGCGCTGTCTTTCTCGACCGCGATGGCGTCATCAACCGCGCGTTGGTGCGTGAGGGATTTCCGTATGCGCCGAAGCATTTCAGCGAATTTGAGATTCTTCCCGGGGTCGCCGAAGCCTGCGCAAAACTTAAGGCCGCCGGATTTCTCCTGATCGTCGCCACGAACCAACCGGATGTGGGGCGCGGCGATGTAAAGCAGGAAGTCGTCGAGGAAATTCACGCGTTCATGTGCCGCCAACTGCCGATTGATCGCGTGGAGGTTTGTTATCACCCCGGCAAGGGTTTGTCCGATTGCGATTGCCGCAAACCGAAGCCTGGCATGTTGCTTCACGCCGCCAAGGAGCTTGGCCTTGACCTCGCCCAAAGCTGGATGGTCGGGGACCGCTGGCGGGACATTGACTGCGGCCACGCGGCGGGTTGCCGGACAGTTTTAATTGATTACCAATACGACGAAGCCTTGCATCAGCCGCCGGATTTCCGCGTGGGTAACTTGCTCGAAGCCGCGAATTTAATTCTTTGCTGATCAGAAAAGCGGATTGAAGTTCCGGCGCGGTTCGTTTTACACTCGGCCCCATGCAAAAATCGCTCAAAGACCTCAAGATCAGAATCTACGCCGACGGCGCGGACAAGGCCGGCATTCTCAGCCTTTACGCCAACCCGCTCATCCAGGGCATGACCACCAATCCCACGCTGATGCGCAAGGCGGGCATTGCCAATTACGAGGCGTTCGCCAAGGACGTTTTGCAGAGCGTGACGGCCAAGCCGATTTCGTTCGAGGTCTTCTCCGATGAATTTTCCGAGATGCGCCGGCAGGCCCTCAAGATCGCGTCGTGGCAGAAAAATGTTTACGTCAAGATTCCGATCACCAACACGCGCAGCGAATCCGCCTTGCCGCTGGTGAAGGAACTCGCGAAAGAAGGCGTGCAACTCAACATCACCGCCATCCTCACGCTGGATCAGGTGAAGGGTGTCGCCGCAGCGTTGAATCCGACGGTGCCTTCCGTCGTGTCAGTGTTTGCCGGTCGCATTGCCGACACGGGGTGCGATCCAATGCCGTTGATGCGCGAAAGCCTCCAGGTATTGCGTGGCCAGCCCAAGGCGGAGCTGCTCTGGGCCAGCGTGCGCGAGGTATTGAACATTTTTCACGCAGACGAATGCGGCTCGCACATCGTCACCGTGCCGCATGACATTCTCGGGAAGGCGTTGAAAATGGTCGGCACCGACCTGACCGCTCTCTCTCTCGACACCGTGAAGATGTTCGCCAATGACGCGCAGGCGGCGGGTTTTTCCGTCTGACCGGCTCTGGTAGGGCGTCGCTGCGGCAGCACCGCCCTACCAAATTCAGGCACATCTGGCCGGTCGGCGCATTGACACTCAAAGGTGACTTGTGTAGTTTCCCGCGACCGATCCGGTTATGAACTCCGTTCTAAACCATCATGTTTTGGTGCTCAACCGCCTCTGGCAGGCCGTCAATGTCTGCACGGCCCGGCGCGCGTTGACGCTCCTGTTTCAAGGGCAGGCGCAGGCGGTGCTCGGCGCGAATGATGGCTCGTTCCGCACCTTCAACTTTTCCCAGTGGCACGATTTTTCCCAGCAGGAGCCGCATCCCGAATCCATTACCACGATCTCGTTCCGCATCCGCGTGCCGCGCGTGATTTTGCTGGGCGTGTTTGACCGGATGCCCAAGAAGGAAGTGAAGTTCACGCGGCACAACATTTTTGAGCGCGACAAAAAC
>JANYDP010000211.1 GCA_025363535.1 Verrucomicrobiota bacterium
TGGAAACCGGCCGCCACCGCCACACATGAAAATCATTCGCTACGAAGACAACCACGGGAACATCAACTATGCCGCGCAGCAGCGGGATGGTTCGGCGTTGAAGCTCAACGGTTACCTTTATGCCTCGCCGCACATGACGTCCGAAAAAGCGCAGGTGGCCAGGCTGCTTGCCCCCGTCCAGCCGGCCGCGATCATCTGCATCGGCTTGAACTATCGCCAGCACGCGCAGGAAACCGGCGCGAACATTCCCGAATTTCCAGTCGTTTTCTACAAAGGCATCAACACCGTCCAGCATCCCGAACAACCGATCCACCTGCCCACGCACCTCAAAAGCAACCAAGTGGATTACGAATGTGAACTCGCCGTCGTCATCGGCAAGTCCTGCAAAAACGTCTCCCGGAGAAACGCCCTCGACTACGTCCTCGGCTACACCTGCGCCAACGACGTGAGCGCCCGCGACTGGCAGAAGCAGTTCGGCGGCGGCCAGTGGAGTCGCGGCAAATCCTTCGACACTTTCTGTCCGCTCGGCCCATGCCTCGTCACCCGCGATGAAATCCCCAACCCCAACGCGCTTCGCCTGCGCACCCTGCTCAACGGCCAGCCGCAGCAGGATTCCAACACTGCCGACATGATCTTCGACGTGCCCGCATTGATCGAATTTCTCAGCGGCAGCACCACGCTGGTACCCGGCACGGTGATCCTGACCGGCACCCCCGCAGGCGTCGGCATGGCGCAGAAACCCCCGCGCTGGCTGGCCGCCGGCGACAGCGTGACCATCGAGATTGAAAAAATCGGCGCGCTGACCAACCCGGTCTTGCTGGAAAGTTAACCCCCGCGCGCCGGGATATTTTCCCGAACGCCCGCCGCCTTCAGATTTCCTGGTGCTTCTGCGTAAAGCGGCTCAAGCGATCCTGAAATTGACCGAACTATGCGAGCAGATGCTTGTGACTTTATGATTACGAAACACCCTTGGGAAAATTTATCCGACGAACAACGGAACCTCTGGACGCAGCACGTCATCAAATTTTATCCGCCCAATACCGTCACTCCGGAGGAATCCATCGAGCTGGCGCGGGACGAATACCACGAGGCGGAATCCCTGCTGCCCGTGGCGGAAGTCTGCGCGGCGGATTGAGCGTCAGGTAAAACTCGTCAACCGAGCGCCAACGGCTGCCGCTTCAACACTCTCAGCTCCTGTTGCTGCCGCAACAAATTATCGCGCGTGACGTCGTCGGTCTCGGGATGATTGATCTGTTGAGCGGCCGCGAGCATTTGCCGGTCAATAAAAAGATTCCGCAATTTTAGCGCGACATCCGCCAGTTGCACCGCCTGATCCTTGATCGGTCTTTCCTCCGTGGCGGCTTCGGTGATCAGGTTCCGCTGCTCCGCTGATTCACATTCGTCGAGAAACCCGCCGAGACTCGTCCAGGTTTGATGTTCCTCAACCGCCAGCCGCGCGGTCACGATCTGTCGCGCGGACGCGTTTTGAATCCAGTTGGGATCCAGATTCGCCGCCGCCCAACCCGCGAGTTCCTCGTGCAGAAACAAGAGTTTGAGCAGCCAGAATTCATGCGCGGACGGACGTTCCACTTCGAGGGAATCAAAGGGCACTTCTACGTCTGCTTCATCCGCGACAACCGGTTGCGCGCGCGAAGTTTTCTTGAACTCAACGCGAACAGCATCAGCGGAAACACCTAACCTCCCAGCAGTTTTTTGGGCATATTTATCAAGTAACACTGCATTCCCCGTTTTTTGGACGGCCTCATGCATCGCCTCCACGATTTTTCGACGGCCCAAATCGCTTGTAGCATCATTTGTCTTGCAAAGGCGTTCTAAGAGGAAGTCAAAAAAACCTAGCGCACTACTAACTAGCGCGTGAAACGCATCGACTCCAAACTCTCTAATATAACTATCCGGATCATGGGGTGCCGGAATGATCGCGACTGAAATCGATAGACCCGAAGGCAGCAAATCGTAAATTGTTTTCTGACTGTGCCGTCCGACATAAGAAGACTTCTTATCTCTAACCTGAACAAAAAGATCTGGTCCGGATGTCAAAAGAGTGTCAAGCGAACGCATTGTCGCGCTCTGCCCCGCGTTGTCCGAATCAAAGCAAAGCACAATTCTTTCGACGTAACGTTTAAGAATACGGGCATGCTGGTCTGTGAACGCAGTACCTTGCGGCGCTACAACATTCTGCACGCCCGCCATGAAACACGCGATAAGATCGAGCTGACCTTCGCAAATAATGGCGAACCCGGCGTCGAGCAGCGCGCGTTTGGATTTGTCGAGGCCGAAGAAAACTTTGCTCTTGGTGAAAATGGGCGTCTCGGGCGAGTTGACGTACTTCGCGGTCTTTTCGTCGCCGGACAACACCCGTCCGCTGAAACCGATCACCCTGCCCTGCTCGTCGCAGATCGGAAACATCAGGCGTCCCCGAAAGCGGTCGTAGAACCGGTCGCCGCCTTCTTTCTTGATGATCAAACCTGCCTTCTCGACAAGCTCCTGATCGTAGCCTTTGCTCTTCGTCCAGTTGACGGTGTCATCCCACAACTCCGGCGCGGCACCGAGCCGAAACAGCTTGATCGCCTCCGCCGAGACGCCGCGCTTGGCGAGATAGTCGCGGGCGAGCTGGCCGCCGGCTTCATTGGCGAGCGCGTTCTGCCAGCGCAGGGTGATGCCTTCGTGGATTTCCAGAAGCTTGCCCTTGATGTCACGCGACTCTTGTGCGGCGGGATTGTTGTCGAACTCCAACGGAATTTTCGCGCGGTCAGCGAGGCGCTTCACTGCTTCGGGAAAGGTCAGGTTCTCGTATTCCTTCACGAACGAAAACACGTCGCCGCCTTTGTGGCAGCCGAAGCAATGAAAAATCTGCTTGTGCGGATTGACGTTGAAGCTGGGGGATTTCTCCTTGTGGAACGGACAGAGCGCGGTGAAGTTCGCCCCGTTTTTTTTCAACGGCACATACGAACCGATGATGTCCACGATGTCGCTCGCGGCGCGGATCTGCTCCAGGGTGGTGGGTGAAAAAAATCCGGCCATGGCGGTTCAACTCCCGCGCCACGCCGTTGCCGGACGGCGGCTCAGGGCACGGAAAATTCCTTGCGCGCGAGCTGGGTTTGCTCGGGCACGGTGGGCTTGATCAGCAGCCAGCTGAGTTGTTTCTTGATCCACGGGCCGGAATAAGATTTTTCAAAAACCTGCGACTGTACGGAGTGCAGGCTAGGGAAAAAATCGCTGCCGTAAATCTCATTTTGATATTTCAGCTCGGCCTTCACTTCGGCGGGACTGAAATAGCGCGCGTTCAACAACGCCAGCAGGGCGAACGTGATGCACGTCACCTTGAGCATCCCGGCCAGCATGCCCAGATAAAACTCCCCATTGCCGAACGCGTCGCCGCTGAATAGTTTGCCCCCGGACGCCTTTTTCAGAAATCCGAACACGGCGGCGATCAGCAGGGCGGCTCCGGTGTAGGCCATCAAATTCGCGGAGAACATGCTGAAAAGGGCGGTGCTGCCGGTGATGAAATCCGCCGCCGGCTCATAGGCAAAGGCGCAGCCGATCACGATGGTCAGCCACTTCAAGGCACTCAGCAGTTCGACCGACACGCCGTGCTTACGGCCCTGTTGTAGTCCCAAGAACAGCACAATCAGCAGCGCGATGTCGAACCAGTTAAACGGCAAATTATCAAAGCTCATAGCGAGTCCTGTTCCCGTATCGGTCAAACCGGTCAAGGACTTGAGCGATTAATTGAACCGGGTGACCCTCCCGCCAACGCTTCGAACCGCCAGGGCATCAGCGGGGATTGGCCACCAGCCAATCACGGATGGCCGGAGCCTGCGAATTGCGGGGATCCAGTTCGAGCACTTTCAAATAATGTTCGCGGGCCTGGGCGGGCTGGTGAAACTGCCGCGCATACAGATTTCCCAGCGCGAGATGCGCGCGCGGTTCGTCGGGATTTTGCTTGAGGACGTTCGCCAGTTCGTTGGCCGCGTCAAAAAAGAAATTCACCTGCTTGAGCACTTGCGCAAAATTCAGCCGGGCATCGGTGGAGTCCGGCCGGAGCGACAGCGCAAATTCCCCCGCGCTCAACGCCTGCGGCAGATCCCCCGCAGCGGCGGCGGCAATGCCCAGATTGTAGTACGCCTCAAAGTAAGCGGGGTCGGTGGCCGTGGCGTGGCGATACGACTGCAACGCGTCGGGCAGTTCCCCGGCGCGCTGGCTTTGCAAGCCCTGCAAAAAAAACTTCTCGGCTGCGAGCCGGTTGCCGGGCGCGAGTTTGGCGAGGGAATGATAATTGTAGCGGGCCACGCCGACCGAACTGGTCGCAGCCGGCCCGGCCACGACGGGCGCGGCGACGGCGGTCTTCGTGGAACCGGCGGTGACGGGCGGCAATGAAGTCACGGCAGGCGATTCTTTGGGACTGTGGCGGAATAAATTCAACGGGTTTATTTTTTGAAAAAAGCCCGGCTTGGCGGTTTTCGTCGTTTCCGCTTCGGTGGCCGCCGTTGAGTTTGCATCCGCTGAAACATCGTGCGCCAACTGCGCTTCGGGCGGCGCACTCACCCGGACCACCCCGGTCGTGAGTGCCGCCGCTGGCGCGGGATGGATGCCGTTGGTGGGCGGTTCCGGCTTCGCGAGCGGGACCGCGTGAACCGGCGCATTGTTGACGACCCGCGCCGGTGCCGGGTTGGAAACCGGCGGCACCGTGGTTCCATTTTGAACGACCCGACCGGCCGCGTTCAAGTCCTGCTCCAAGGCCGTGGCCGCCAGGTTGACCGCGTCCCAATTCGCCGGCCGCGCAGGCAACGCCAGATACTCGCGATATTTTTGCAGCGCGCGCGCGCGATTGTTCAGCGAATACTGCGAGACGATGGCCAGGTTGAGCAAAGCGGGCGCGTAATCCGGCTGCTGTTGCAACGCGGCTTCAAACCATTTGGCCGCCTCGGGCGAACGGCTGCGTTGCTGCTGGATCAACCCCAGTCCGTTCATGGCCTCGGGGTTTTGCGGACTGCCGCGCAGCGCCTCGGAGTAACTTTTTTCAGCGCCGATCAAGTCGCGGGTGCGCAGTTGCACGCTGCCGAGTTTGAGCCAGCCAGCGGTGGAATTTCCGCGTCGCAAGGTGAACGCGGCCAGTTCGGACTTGGCGTTATCCGGCCGGTTCTGCTCCAGCCAGAGGCAGCCCAGATTGAAATGCGTCTCCACCAGGTCACGATTGAGCTTCAACGCCTGCTGATAGGCCAAGACCGCATTGGTCACGTCCCCGGCGCGATGGCAGGCCACGCCGAGATAATTCCACGCCTGGGCGTTGGTGTTCATCAGCGCCGTCGCCTGCCGGAATTTTTCCACCGCCGCCGGATAATTTCCCTCGTCCAAAAAACGCACTCCCGACTGCAACGCGCGCGGCCCGGCCGGCGTGCAGCCGCCCAGCACCACGGCCAGCGCCAGCGCGGCGGGGGAAATTTTTTTTGCCAGATTTTTGATGGTTAGCATCTCGGCTCGTGGTACCATTCGCGCTTGGCAGTGTCAAGAAACGCACACCAACAAATCGTAGAAATCATCTGTTAATGACTGCACGCATCAAAAATCCCCGGCTTTTATTCCAATGGGCGGGCGCACTCGCCGCGCTGCTGGGTTTTGCCATGCCAGCCCGCGCTGACACCAACCGCACACTCGCCGTCTCCCCTGCTCTTTCAGCCCAGGTGGTGATCGTCCACGACGCGGAGGCCACCCAAGATTTTGCGCCGCGCACCGACCGCATCGCGGTGATGGTCTCCCGCGCCCTCACCAATCTGACCGGGCGGGCCACGGTGTCAGCCGCCTGGCAGAGTCTGATTTCCACGCAGGACGTTGTCGGCATCAAAGTGTTTTCCGAGCCAGGCCCCTACAGCGGCACGCGGCCGGCGGTGGCGGGCGCGGTGGTGGCGGGTTTGCTGGCGGCCGGACTGCCACCCGACCACATCGTCCTTTGGGACCGGCGGCAGATTGATCTGCGGCTGGCCGGATTTGTCGCGCTCGCGAAGCAACTGGGTGTGCGCGTGGCCGGGAGCGCGGAAGCGGGCTACGACGAAACCGTTTTTTACGAAACGCCGCTGCTCGGCAATCTCGTCTGGGGCGACCTGGAATTCGGCAGTAAAAACCCCGGCGTCGGCCGGAAATCGTTCGTCTCCAAACTCGTCAAGGGGCAGATGACCAAGATCATCAACATCACGCCGCTGATGAACAACAACGAAACCGGCGTGGCGGGAAATCTGTTCAGCCTCGCGCTGGGCAGCGTGGACAACACGACCCGCTTTGAAGCCGACGCCGACCGGATGACCCGCGCCGTGCCGGAAATTTATGCGCTGCCAGTCTTCAGTGATCGCGTGGTGCTGAACATCGTGGACGCGCTGATCTGCCAGTATGAAGGCGAGGAGCGCAGCCTGTTGCATTATTCGACCGTGCTGAATCAGCTCCGCTTCAGCCACGATCCGGTCGCTTTGGACATGTTGTCCATCCAGGAATTGAACGCCCAGCGCCAGGCCGCCCAGGCGCCGCCCGTCAAGGTCAACATGGAGCTGTACGAAAACGCCGCGTTGTTGGAACTCGGCGTCAGCGATCTGAAAAAAATTCAGGTGCTGAATCTTCGCTGAAACGGATTTGGCCGGTGGCCGCGCCCTCCGTCGCCAAAAATATTTCATCCCGCGTATTGAATTCCCCGCGCAGACTTTTATAGTGCGGTCGTTTGACGCAGAACTCATGAGCAACTCATCCGACGCCACCGGCCCCTGGGACATCCAGGCGGCGCGAAATTTGTATAACATCCAGCGCTGGGGCGCGAAATACTTCGACATCAATGAGGCCGGGCACGTCGTCGCCAAACCGCTGGAGGACGCGGGTTCGGCGGTGGACATCACGGACGTGATCGAGGAGGCCAAGGGGCGCGGATTGAAGTTTCCATTACTGATCCGCTTTCAGGACATTCTCCGGCACCGCGTCGAAGCGATCAACACGGCGTTCCGCAATTCCATCACGGAATACAATTACCAGGGAAAATATCGCGGCGTGTTTCCGATCAAGGTGAACCAGCTCCGCGAAGTTGTGGAAGAAATTTTGGAGGCGGGCAAGCCGTTTGATTTTGGTCTGGAAGTCGGCAGCAAGCCGGAATTATTCGCGGGTCTCGCGTTGCAAAAGGACATGGGCAGCCTGATCATCTGCAACGGTTACAAGGACGCGAGCTTCATCAAGATGGCCATGCTCGGCATCAAGCTCGGCAAGAAGGTCATCATGGTCGTCGAGAAGTTGGAGGAGTTGAAACAAATCATCACGGTGTCCAAGCAACTCGGCGTGGAGCCGATGATCGGGATTCGCGCACGGCTGTTGAGCAAGGGCGCGGGCAAGTGGGCTGAAAGCGGGGGCGAGAACGCGAAGTTCGGTTTGAGCACCGTGGAGTTGCTGGCGGCAACGGAACTATTGAAGACGGAAAATCTCGGGCACTGTTTGAAGCTGCTGCACTTTCACATCGGCTCGCAGGTGCCGGACATTTTGACCGTGAAAAAAGCCGTGCAGGAAGCGTCGCGCTTTTACGCCAAGCTCTATAAAATGGGTTTTCAAATTCAATACGTGGATGTCGGCGGCGGGCTGGGCGTGGATTACGACGGCTCGCGCAGCGCGTTTGATTCTTCGACGAACTACTCGTTGCAGGAGTACACGAACGACGTGGTCTATTACATCGCCGACGTGTGCAATGCAGAGAAAGTGCCGCACCCAGACATCATCAGCGAAAGCGGCCGCGCGATCGTGGCGCATCACAGTGTGCTGATCGTGGAGGTGTTCGGCTCGATTGAAAAAACGCGGCCCGGATTGGCTTTCACCTACGGCGACAGCGAGCATCCGCTGGTCAAGGAGTTGTGCGACATCAAGAAAAACATCGCCAAGCTCAACAAGCTGGAAGCATATCACGACGCGCTGGAACGCAAGGAAGACGCGCACAATATGTTCACGCTCGGTGTCATGGAACTGCCGGACAAGGCGCGCATTGAAAATCTTTATTGGGAGATCAGCCAGGAAGTCGTGGCGAGTTTCAAAGGCCAGGCCTACATCCCGGAGGAAATCCTCAAACTCGAGGACAGTCTCGCCGATCAATACCTGTGCAATTTTTCCGTGTTCCAATCGCTGCTGGATCACTGGGCGCTCGGCCAGTTATTTCCGATCATGCCCGTGAGCCGGTTGAACGAACGTCCGACGCGCGAGGCGACGCTGGTGGACATCACCTGCGATTCCGACGGGCAGATCAACAAGTTCATTGACCTGCGCGACGTGCGCGACACGCTGTCGCTACATCCGCTGAACACAAACGGCGACGGCAAGCAGGAGCCTTACTATCTCGGCTTTTTCCTGATGGGCGCGTATCAGGACATCATGGGCGACCTGCAC
>JANYDP010000223.1 GCA_025363535.1 Verrucomicrobiota bacterium
GGATGACGTAGGGCCAGGTTTGCAGCGAGAGTTCCAGCGTTTCGCCGTGTTCAATCCGCTTTTGAAAAAATCCCACCCACACGAAACAGAAAGTGAAGAGCACCATGCCGACGGACATGCGGCGCAGCGGCGTGACGCGCAGGCCGAACTTTTCCAGCAGTGGGTACAAGCCCAAGGTCATCAACGGCAGGAGAATCAGGACGAGAATGGCGTTGAGTGATTGCATCTGCTCCGCACCGACGTGAACGCCTCCGAACATGAAGGGTTTCATCTGGTCGCCCTGCAAGACCCACGTTGACAGCGATTGATCCCACAACGTCCAGAAGGGAATGATGAAGGCGAACACCGCGAGGATCGGCGCCACGGATCGCGCGGCGGAAATTTCCCCGTCGTTGAACCGCTGGCGCGCCCCGGCCCAGAAGGCATCCGGCAGTTCGGAACGAAACCAGATGCTCGCCACCAGCAGCAGCGCGAACCACGCGACGAGCAAACCGACGGCGAGCCAGCCGACGGATTTTCCCAGCGGCGTCATGTTTTCCTGGAACGAAATGAACACCATGCACAGCACGGCCAGCACCGGGAGAATTGCGGAAGTGAACAGGCTGACCACGGCGGCGGCGCGAACGGAGGCCGGCGCGTTGGTGGAGTTGCGAAAGGCCACGAGAAAAACTTTGAAGAACCCGGCGGTGCGAGATTCTTTCGCGGCGGGTTTGCGAACGTAATACTTCGTGCCACGCCAAAAGATAAAGGTGGCCAGGGCCATCAGAATTCCCGGCACGCCGAATGCCCAACTGTAACCCGTGAAGCCGACATGTTTCATCTGCCACAGCGTGCGATCAATGAAACCGGCGTCCGCGCCCAGGTCGCTTTGCTTGGCGGCAATCCACGGGATGACGAGGAACGAGAAGAAGGAGCCGAAGTTGATCGCAAAGTAAAAGGCGGCGTAGGCCTTTCGCATCAGGTGGCTTTGATTCTCGGCGAATTGATCGCCCATGAACGCCGAGACGCAGGGCTTGATGCCGCCCGAACCAAACGCAATCAAACCGAGGCCGATGTAAAGACAGCGCAGCTTGGCTTCCACGCTGGGAAACAGATCACTGGTGGCCAGCACGCCGTGGCCGACGCAGTAGAACAGGGAAATCCACAGGATGGTTTTGTAGCGGCCCCAAATGCGATCGGACAGCCACGCGCCGAACAGCGGCAGAAAATAATTCGCGAAGACAAACAGGTGGATGATGGTCGTGGCGCGGTCCTTCGTCTGTAGCAGCGCCGAGGTGATGTAGAGCGCCAGGACGCTGCGCATCCCGTAGTAGCTGAACCGTTCGGCGGCCTCGTTGCCGATGATGTATTTGATCTGTGGCGGCCAGCGATGATTTTTGTTTTCAGTATTCACAGTCAAACAAGTTTTTCGTCAGGTTTAGCCCGGAGGTTTGCCGGAAATTAGCCGGGGGCAACGCCCCCATTAAGGCAAAACCTGTGTTAGTAATTGTCGTAAAGCAGGCTCATTGTCGCCAATCAATTTTGCCCAATGTTTATAGTCAAATCCCCAACTACCACTCGGATGGTTAATAAAGATCAGTTTGAGTTTGTGTCCGTTTTTTGACAGGTTTATTATTTTTTCTGGTGCATAAAATTCTAAATAATTATTTCTTTTCCAAGTTGTTTCATTGTTTTGTAAATAATACCCAAGTCTGCCACAACTGGATTTACCAAGAACAATGCAAGTAATAGGTTTGATAATTTCAACCAAACTAAAAAACACAGCCCAACCATTATCAAAGTCTGCATCTCTCGGTCGGTCTTTTTTTGAAAGCAAAAGCCGCTGAACTAAATTCCAATATGCTACAGATTTCCATAGATAATTTCCTTGTTCCATAGGTGGATTGTCCATTGACAAAAGAACCTTTTCGACATTCGTACAAAGTATCCCTCTTTTTCCTGAAAATCGTTTTCCTATCAAAATTCGCGTTGCTTTAATATCGTCATCCTGCCAATAGTCTTCGTCTTCATATTGACTTTCTCCAAGAACGACTGTTCTTGTCCTGCTGTAATTTTGACCAATCCAAGGTAGCCATTTTAAGTCAGCCACTTTGGTTATTTGGCTGTCAAGGTCCGTAGATAGATGCTTTTGAAATTCCATAATCCAATTTATGTAGTCAATTTACGCCAATTCGTTTCAGGAACGGTTCAATCGAACGCGCCGATGATGTGTTTGATCTGTGGCGGCCAGCGGTCGGCGGCGGGGTTGGATGCGTTGGCCATGGGAATTTATCAGGCAAGGAATTTCAGTGCTTCAGCGAGCGTTTCGCAGGTCACGATCTGAATCTGGGCCGGGTAATGAAACCGCGAGAGGATGTTCAAGCCGATGTCTTTCTTCGGATCGGGAATCACGCGCACGATGCGGGCGACCCCGGCCTTGTTGCAAAGCTCCATCGAATGGGCCAGGAGCGGCGCGCAATCAAGCTCCATGTTTTCCAGCCCGCTCAGATCATTGAGCAGGGTGAAACCTTTTTCCAATCCGCCCAGCAACCGTTCCACCTGCGCCACGCATTGCTTCACGGCGGCGGCGTCCACCTCGCCAGAGAAGGCGATTTCAAGGAGGTTTCGTGATTTGTCTGCTTTGACGTGGAACATGATGGTTTCTATTTTGCAGCCGGCTTCGCCGCGTTCACGCCGATGCGTTCGAGGAACGGTTCAATCGAACGCGGCCGGCCGAGAAATTTTTCAATCGAGACGTTCACGTCGCGCGCATCGCCGGCTTCATAGATCTCCTTGCGCAACTTCATGCCGGTCTGCTTGTCGAAGTAACCATCCGGTGACTTATCGAAGACCGTGGCCATGTCAGCGGCGATGGCGTCCGCCCAGGCGTAGCCGTAATAGCCCGCGCCATAGCCGATGATGTGGCCGAAGTAGCCGATGAACGCCGTGTCCGGCAGCATCGGCAGGAACACGTCGCTGAGTTTTTCATTGGAGAGCGCCAGTGCGTTCGTGGCGTTGGCGGCGTTGATCTGCGCGTGCAACGACAAGTCCATCAGGCCGAACGCGAGCTGCCGGCGATAGCGCACGCCCTCGGTCGCGAGGCGCGCTTCCTTGAGTTTGGCCAGAATTTCCACCGGGATTTTTTTGGAGGGATCGCGGTAGTCGGCGGCGAAGCTGTCCAAAACTTTTTTGTCCCACGGCCAGTTCTCCAACATCTGCGACGGTGCCTCGACGAAATCGCGCGGGACACTGGTGCCGGCGAAGCGCGAGTATTTGGCGCGTGTCAGAATCGTGTGCATCGCGTGGCCGAACTCGTGGAAGATCGTCTCCACGTCGTCGTGCGACATGAGCGACGGATGCTCCTTGGTCGGCGCGGGAAAATTGCAGACGAGGCAACACACGGGCCGCTGATATTTTCCGTCCGGCAACAGTTTGCCCTCGACGATGCCGAACTGTGCGAAGTGGTTGTATTTGCCGTCGCGCGGAAACATGTCGAGGTAGAAAAGGCCCATCGGCTCGCCGGTCTGCGCGTCGGACACCGCGTAAAACTGGAGGTCGCCAATCCAGCGGTACGGCGGTTCAATCTTTTCAAACTTCAATCCAAAGATGCGCTGGTAGATCGCAAACATGCCATCAAGCACGGGTTGGTAAGGGAAATAGACGCGCAGTTGCTCGGCGTCCACGTTGTATTTTTGCTTCTTCAACTGGTTGGAAAAATAGCGCCAGTCCCAGATGTGGATCTGCGCATTCGCGTTGCCGGTCTCCTTGACCTTCAACCGGCGAAACTGCTCCAGCTCGGTGGCGAACTTGGGTTGCAGGCCGGTCTTCAAGTCCTCCAGAAATTTGATTGCCGCCGCGCCGTTCTTGACCATTTTCACTTCCGTCTCGAAGTCCGCGTAGTTTTGGTAGCCGAGCTTTTTGGCGATGTTATCGCGCAGCACGAGGATTTTTTCTAGCAGGGGAATGTTGGCTATGCGCGCCAGGTTGTCGTGTTCGGTGAGAAATCGTTTGCGGGTATCCTCACGGCTGGCGTTGTCCATCACGCTGATGTAATGCCAGGTGATGTTCGCCTTGGCGGTGTATTCGTCGTCGCCGGTTTTGATCTGCTTGAGAAAATCCTCCGGCACACCGGCGAGTTCGGCTTGGGTAAACTTCACCGACTTCTCGGCCTTGGTGACGTTATTCTCAAAATCCGTCGCCAGCGAGGACAGTTCCTTGCGCATCCGTTCCACTTCGTCGCGGTCGGCCTTGGGCAATTCCAAACCGGCGCGGCGATAATCCCGCAGCGTTTCGCCGAACAGCTTTTTATCCTCGCCGTTCAACTGCGGATTCGTGGCGGCAAACGTCTTGAGCGCGCGATAAACGTCCTCGCGATAATCAATGCCCACGGACCATTCGGACAATTGTTTCAAGGCCACGGTCGCGGCCTCGCGCACGCCGGCGTTGGTGCTGGTCTGCTCGATGAGCGAGAGGCGGTTGGCGGCCAGCCCCATCTGCGAACCCATGTCGTCCAGCGCCACGACCGTGTTCCGGAATGAGACTTCGGCCGTCGTCAATCGGCCGATGCGATCCAGTGCGGCGTTGCCGGCGGCGATGGTCTGGCTGGCCGTGGCCTGGATTTCATTCGTTGTCGTTTCAAAGACAGGAACGGTGATGACCGAGTGGAATTTCCCGGCGCTGGCCTGGAACGCCTGGAGCTTGTCCGCCGGCGTGGCGGGTTTGGGTTTGATGCCATGGCAGGCGGTCAAGAGTGTGGTCATGACGAATATTGAAATCGTGTTCCAGCGCATACGCGGGCCAAGCTATCGGCAAAGAGGCGACAGGCAAGCTGATTTGCGTTCGCGCCCGCGCCAAATTTCCTGATTTCCAAAACCACCGCGCCTGCTAGTTTGAATGCGCCATGATCCTGGTCTTAGACAATTACGATTCGTTCACCTACAACCTTGTGCAATACTTGGGCGAACTGCAGGCCGACGTGCAGGTGCATCGCAACGACCAGATCACCGTCGAGCAGGTGCACGCGCTTAATCCAGAACGCATCCTGGTCTCGCCCGGCCCGTGTTCCCCGCGCGAAGCCGGCCTCTCGAACGACATCATCCGCACCTTCGGCACGACCATCCCGGTCTTTGGCGTCTGCCTCGGTCACCAGTGCATCGGCCACACGTTCGGTGCGGACGTGGTGGTGAATTACCGCATGATGCACGGCAAAACCTCGCCGATTAAACACAACGGTAAGGATCTTTTCGAAGGCATGGCGAATCCCTTTGCGGCCACGCGCTATCATTCGCTGGTCATCCAGCGCGACACCCTGCCAGCCTGCCTCGAAGTCACGGCGGAAACCGACGAAGGCGAAATCATGGGCGTGAAGCACCGGGAGTTTCCGATCTGGGGCGTGCAGTTCCATCCCGAAAGCATTCTCACGGAAAACGGCCGACAGATTTTGAAAAATTTCCTCAAGCTCAAGGTTGGCTGAGGCGGCACTGCGAACGTTGAAAGCCTCCTTCAACTCCGCGCTCCGGCCGTTCCCCGGCAGTTACATCTGCCCGGAGACCTCGCCGGTGCGGTCTTGATGCAACAGGTTTTCCAGCGCGTAATTTTTGTCCCCCAGGGAGAACAGCCGGTCGGAAATGTCGTTCAACGCCAGACGCGTCGTGCCAAAGCGCTCGGCCAGCGTGCTGAAGACGTCGGTCAGTTCGTAGCGTTGCGCCAGCCGGTGATCGCTCGCCGTGCTGAATTGCGAACGGCCCAGCGCCTCGTAGTATTTCAAATCGGGAAAGCCGCGCCGCTCGGCGCGCTCACGGATGCGCTCGGGAAAAATGCCCGAGAGAAAGAGCGAATAGTTTCCAATGTGCGCGCGGATTTGAAAGGCCGTCCGGTCATCTGCCGTCTGCAATGCGGCGAGCATTTCAAAAAAATAATCCAGCGGCACCGGCTGGCCGGGAACCACGCAGCGCGACTGTTCGGCGTGCGCAAACTCCGCCAGCACTTCGGCCACGTAATCCGCCACGGCCCGATCTTCAATGCCCGCGCGGCGAAAGACGTGGCGCACGAGGATGTAAAAATAGAAGTGAGTGGAGACGCGCAGACAACCGCCGCGCTCCAGCAATGCGTGAAAGATCCGTTCGTCGTCGAGCAGGGTGTCGCGGGATTCCTCGTCGGTGAGCAGCTTCACGAGCACTTCGGCGTCGCCAAGCTTGCGGCCGAGTACGGAGAGAATGAAGTCCATGTCCTCTACGGCAAACTGCACCCGGCAGTTGGGTTGAATAATTTTCATCGTCGTCGTCTTGTGTTCACAGACGAATCACCGATTACTGGCCTTACCCTTCCCGGTTTGCGCCCTTTTGCAACCGGGCCAAACTGGTTCGCGTCACTTTCAAACCAGCTGCTTCAATATCGGATGAATTCCGAGTGCGCTTGAACCGTGCGCGAGGTTCATCCATTCGGAGAAATAAAAAAGCACGCCGACGTAAGCCGGCGTGCTGTTGAATTCGAAAGAGCGAAGTTCCGCTCAGTAATTCTTGGCGACTTCCGCCCAGTTGACCACGTTCCAGAACGCCTTGAGATAATCCGCGCGCTTGTTCTGATACTTCAAATAGTAGGCGTGTTCCCAGACATCGAGACCGAGGAGGGGTGTGCCGGAGTTGTCCATGAGCGGATTGTCTTGATTGGGCGTGCTGGTGATGGCGAGCTTGCCGTCTTTCTTCACGAGCCAGGCCCAACCGGAGCCGAAGCGACCGACACCGGCTTTGGCGAAGGCTTCCTTGAAAGCGTCGAAGGAACCGAAGGCGGCGTTGATGGCGTCGGCCAGAGCACCGGTCGGAGTGCCGCCTGCATTGGGGGCCATGCTGTTCC
>JANYDP010000263.1 GCA_025363535.1 Verrucomicrobiota bacterium
ACGGCCAGCACGCACCACGCGGCGGCGTCATCAATCGCGCCCGCCGCCAGCGCGAGCGTGCCGAGCGCCGAACCGGTCAGGCCGCGTTCGTAGATGATCCGCGCGAGCATCGGGAAGGCGGTGATCGCAATGGCCGCGCCAAGGAAGAGGATGGCTTCAAATGCGGTGGCTTTTTCCGAAAACAGCCCGGGTGTTTTCATCAACCACGGCGCAAGCGGGATCGCGCAGAGAAACGGCACCGCCATGCCGGCGATGGAAACCGACGCCGCGCTGCGTGCCCGGCTGCGGAACAGCTCGGTCTTGAATTCCACACCCACCAGGAACATGTAGAGGCCCACGCCGAGTTGCGCGCCGACGTAGAGGAGCTTCAAGGTCTCCTTGGGGAACAGTTGCAGTTGGAGTTCGGGAAACACCAGCCCGAACAGCGACGGCCCCAGGCAGACGCCAGCGATCATTTCGCCGACAACTTGCGGCTGGCCGATCTTCTGCGCGCCCCAACCGACGAGGCGGCAGACGGCGAGGATGAAAAACATTTGCAGGAAGAACTGAACTGAAAGTTGGGCGGGCGTCATGTCGTGAATGTTTCCCAAAAATAAATCGAGTTGAATTTCTGACACGCCATCGGCGGGGGCAAGGTTAATTTTCAACATCCGCTTTTGCCCGGCGCGTTTCTTGACGCTGGGTTTTCCGGCTGCTAATTTCCCGCCGCTGGTCACGGAAATCATTATGTCTGTTGATAACCAATCCTACCTGCCGGTCGTCATCTTGATGCTCGCGGCGGTGGTGTTTGCGCTGACGCCGCTGGCGCTGGCGTGGCTGTGGGCGCAGAAGTTTTCCCCGAAGAAACCGGGCCAGGACAAGAACGCCATCTACGAGTGCGGCCTGGAATCCAAGGGAGATGCGTGGATTCAGTTCAAATCCGACTACTATCTTTACGCCATCATCTTCCTGATCTTCGACGTGGAAACCATTTTTCTGCTGCCGTTCGCGGTGGCGTTCACCAGCCTTGGCGTGGGCGCGTTTCTCGCCATGATGGTTTTTCTGCTGCTGCTGGTTGAAGGCCTGCTCTGGGCCTGGAAGAAAGGTGTGTTGAGCTGGAAATGATGGACGAGGCACTAAAAAGCGAGCTGGGCAAACAGGGGATTTTCGTCGTCACCCTTGAAGAGCTTTACAACTGGGGCCGTAAGAACTCCATCTGGCCGCTGGGTTTTGGGCTGGCGTGCTGTGCGATTGAAATGATCGCCGCCTCGATGGCGCGCTGGGATCTTGCGAGGTTTGGCGCGGAAGTGTTTCGGCCGTCGCCGCGACAGGCGGATTTGATGATTGTCGCCGGCACGGTCACCAAGAAAATGGCCCCGCAGGTCGTGCGCCTCTTCAACCAGATGTCCGAGCCTAAATACGTCATCGCCATGGGCGCGTGCGCAATTTCCGGCGGACCGTTCAAGCAGGGTTACAACGTGCTCAAGGGCATTGATCGGTATATTCCCGTGGACGTTCACATTCCCGGCTGCCCGCCGCGGCCTGAGGCACTGCTGCACGCGTTCATGACGTTGCAGGAAAAAATTGACGCGCAGAAGCTCACCGGCGGAAATCGTCCGCGTCATCTGAACGCGGAAATTTCCGGCGCGTATCCGGTGCCGGAATTTGGCGAACACGATCTGGTGCCACCGAACAATCCGGCGGTGTGGCAAGCACCCAAACTGGTTCGTCCCTAGCGCAATGGAAACTCTCGAACAAATCAAAGCCCGAATTGAAGCCGCCGTTTCCGGTACGCGTTTGGGAATCATCCCGAACGACAGCCCGTCGGCGCAGCGCTCGTTGCTCGTGGATAATGAACGCGGTCTGACCGTGGCAAAATTTTTGCGCGACGACGCGGAGCTTCAATTGGATTATTGCTCGAACGCGACAGGCGTGGACTGGCCGGAAGCCGAGTTGACCGAGAAGATCAAGGTCAAGCAGGTCGTTGATGGCGTGGAAAAGGAAGTCGAGGAAGTCAAAAAGACCATCCGCCCTGGCTATCTCGAAACGGTCTATCACCTATACTCGATGGCCCGGAAGCACGGGCCGGTGATCCTCCGTCTGCGCACGGAAAATCGCACGGACAAGAATCATCTGCCGTCACTCACGCCGGTCTGGCGCAGTTGCGAGTTTCAGGAACGTGAAATTTTTGATCTCTACGGAATTGTTTTCGACGGCCATCCCGACCTGCGCCGCATTTTGATGTGGGATGAGTTCAAGGATTTTCCGATGCGCAAGGATTACGTCGAGCCGGACGATTACGAATACGAGCCGACGCCGCACGACGACGTTCTGGAAAAGGTGAAGCAGCGTCAGGCGCAGGGGGTGAAGTCGTGAGTGTCATCGTCGAAACGCCCGCCAAGAAATTTGAACTGCTGCCGAAGCGTGACACCAGCAGCGACGGCGAGTTGCTCGAAATCTCGATGGGCCCGCAGCATCCCTCGACGCACGGCGTCTTCCGCATGGACGTGGTCTTGGACGGCGAGCGCGTGGTGAAGCTGAAGCCCGTCTTCGGTTATCTCCACCGCAACCACGAAAAAATCGGCGAAGGCACGAGCTACCTCGGCTCGATGCCGTACACCGACCGGCTGGATTATTTTTGTTCGATGACGAACAACTGGGCCTACGCGCTCGCCGTCGAGAAACTCGCCGGCTTGCAGGTGCCTGAACGCGCGGAATATTTGCGCGTCATCCTCGCCGAGTTGACTCGTCTGCAAAACCACGCGTCGCTGTGCGGTTTTCTCACGCAGGACATGGGCGCGTCCGGCACGCCGCTCATGTATGCCTTCCGCGAACGCGAGAAGGTGCTTGATCTTTTTGAGGCGATCAGCGGCGCGCGGATGATGTGCAACTTCATGCGCTTTGGTGGCCTGCGCTGCGATGCGCCGGACGGCTGGCTGGCGCAGGTGAAGAAGGTGGTGGACGAGTTCCCCGCCTTCCTCGACGAGTTCTCCGCGTTGCTCGATCAGAACGAAATCCTGATGGCCCGCACGCAAAACGTCGGCGTGCTGCCGCGCGAACTGGCCATCAGCGCTGGCATCACTGGCCCGATGCTCCGCGCTACCGGCGTGAACTATGATCTCCGCAAGGTGGACAAGTATGGCATCTACGACCGCTTCGAGTTCAAGGTGCCGCTCGGCGAACATGGTGATGTTTATGACCGTTACATGATGCGCGTTTTGGAAATGCGCGAGTCAGTGAAAATTTTGCAGCAAGCGTTGGCGACCATTCCCGCAGGGCCAATTGTTGACCCGAAGACCAAGCTGCGCGGCTTCCGTCCCAAAGCGGGCGAGGCTTACGGCCGCATCGAAGGACCGAAAGGCGAACTTGGTTTTTATCTCATCAGCGACGGCTCGCCGAATCCGTATCGCTATCGCGTCCGCCCGCCGAGCTTCATTAACCTGACTATTCTCGAAGACATGTGCCTCGGCCATACCGTTGGCGACATCATCATCATTCTCGGCAGTGTGGACATAGTGCTGGGGGAGGTTGACCGATGAAGCGGCAGTTCCTGGTTGCTAGTTTCTGGTTTCGGGTTGGAACACAACGCTTCGGTGGTTCTGCTGGCATTTTGAAACTCGAAACTCGAAACTCGAAACTCGAAACTTTTTAACATGCTCGGCGAACAAATCATCAAAGGCATGGCGGTCACCGCCAAGAATTTTCTCGGCAGCTACGTGTCCGAGGAACGCCTGCCCACCATTCAATATCCCGAGGAGCGTCAGAAGTTGCCGGAAGCCACGCGCCAGTTTCCGTTTCTGGTTTTCGACGGAGATGATCCGATGAAAGGCCTGCGTTGCGTCGCCTGCCAGATTTGCGAAAAGGAATGTCCGCCCAAGTGCATCTACATCGTCAAGAGCAAGGACAAGCGCGTGGATTACAAGGGCCAGATGCAGCTTTATCCGGTCACGTTCGACATTGATTTGTCCGTCTGCATGAGCTGCCAGATTTGCGTCGAGGTCTGCCCGTTTGAATCCATCAAGATGGACACGGACTTTGAGCTGTCGAACTCCGACCGTTTCGGCGGTCTGCTGGTGAACAAGCATCAACTCGCGAAATCCAACTCGCATTACCGGAAAATTCACCCAACGGATGCCGCCGCTTCTGACGCCGCGCTCGCGGTGGAAGTCGCCAAGGCCCAGGCCAAGGCGAAGGCCGACGCCGAAGCGAAGGCGAAAGCCGCTGCGGAAGCCAAAGCAAAGGCCGCCGCCCAACCCGCGCCTCCGGCATGACGAA
Organism: Verrucomicrobiota bacterium; assembly: GCA_025363535.1. Lineage (GTDB taxonomy): Bacteria > Verrucomicrobiota > Verrucomicrobiia > Limisphaerales > CAIQOK01 > CAIQOK01. Next base: position 4,255 of record JANYDP010000263.1, read on the forward strand.
CAACCTCGACCAAATTTTCGTCACGCTCAAGCACCTGCTGGTCGGCCTGGTGCCGGAGCCGCTTCAACCAGTCGTGGCGGCGATCATTTCCATCGCGGCCATCATCGGCGTGTTTGCTTCGCTGTTCGCGGTCACGACGATTCTCGAACGTAAAGGACTTGGTCGGATTCAAAATCGCTACGGCCCCAACCGCGTCGGCCCGTTTGGCTTCTTGCAGCCCGCTGCCGATGGCATTAAGGCGTTGATCAAGGAAGACCTCGTCCCGCGCAATGCGGATCAAGTCATTCATTACCTCGCACCGCTGGCGCTGGTTGTGCCGTCGTTCCTCGTCTATTCCGTGCTGCCCATCGGTCGCAACATGGTGCTGACGGATTTCGACGCCGGTGTCTTATATTTCTTTGCCATCGGCGCGGGCACCGAGCTTTCTGTTTTCATGGCCGGCTGGTCGAGCCGCAACAAGTATTCAATGCTCGGCGCGATGCGCGCGATTGCGCAGATGATCAGCTACGAAATTCCGCTCATCCTCTCCGCCGTCAGCGTCATTATGATTGTCGGCTCACTCTCGACCGTGAAAATCGTCGAGGCACAGACGGGCTTTCACGCGTGCGGTCTGGGCAACTGGTTCGTCTTCACGCCGTGGGGTTTTGCCGGCTTCATTTTGTTCCTCATCGCGGCGGCAGCGGAAGCGAACCGTTCGCCGTTCGATTTACCCGAAGGCGAATCTGAAATCATCGCCGGTTATTACATCGAATATTCCGGTTTCAAGTTCGCGCTGTTTTTCCTCGGCGAATACATGGGCCTCTTCGCCATTTGCGGATTGGGCATCACGCTGTTTCTTGGCGGCTGGAGCGCGCCGTTTGAGTTTCTAAACTTTGTTCCGTCCTACGCCTGGTTCTTCGCCAAGCTGCTTGGGCTGATCGCGCTGTTCATCTGGGTGCGTGGCACGCTGCCGCGTCTGCGCCAGGATCAGCTCATGAACTTCGCCTGGAAATTCATGCTGCCGATGGCGCTGCTCAACATCGTCACCGCCGCCGTCTGGCACTTTATGCCGCCGGGAATGTCGCGCTGGCTCGTTTGCTCTATCATGGTCGCCGGACCTTACGTCATGCTGGGTCGTGGCTTGACGGCTGGAAACAAAGTCAAAAAACGCACGTATCGCTTTGCGGAATAATTCAGCCACGGGTTAACATTGATGAACACGAATACAGAAACAAGTTTGACGCGAATTGCGGGAATTGACGCGAATTTGATTCCGTTTTTAATTCGCGAAAATTCGCGGAATTCGCGTCACCGCTTCCCTCTCCTCCGTGGTTGAAAAAATGAACCCTGTTTTTGCCATCATCGCCATGTTGACCATCGCCGCCGCCGTGGCCGCGATCAGCTTGCGAAACCTCGTGCATTGCGCGCTGGCTCTGGTCGTGACGTTTCTCGGTTTGGCGGCTGCGTATTTGCAGCTCAACGCCCAGTTCGTCGGCTTCGCGCAAATCTTGGTTTACGTCGGTGCGGTCGCCATCCTGATCGTCTTCGCCATTCTCCTGACGCGCAGCAGCGAAACGCCGCCGCAAAGCATCGTGTCTGCTGGCTGGCTTTCCGGTATCGCTGTCACCGTGGCCGTTCTCGGTGTGCTCGTCTGGGCCATCAACCATAGTGCGATCATGAAGCCCGGCATCCCGGCGCAACCCGAAGTCAGCGTCAAACAAATCGGCAACGCGCTGATGACTCAATACGTGCTGCCGCTGGAAGTCATCGGACTGCTGCTGACGGCGGCCTTGATCGGTGCGGTCATCATCGCGATGAAAGAGGAGGGGAAGAAATGAGTCCACTCGCCGGTTACCTGATCTTGTCTGCCTTCCTGTTTGCCATCGGGTTGGCCGGCGCGCTGACGCGGCGCAACGCCATCCTCGTCCTGATTGGCATCGAACTCATGCTCAACGCGGCGAACCTG
>JANYDP010000269.1 GCA_025363535.1 Verrucomicrobiota bacterium
TTGTGCATGAGCGGTTGCGTGCAGTGATGCCCGCCGCGCAACGCCACGCCGCCTTGATCGGCCAGCGTCACCACGTCGTGCGCGTGGACGTCCTTGAGCAGAAAGCTCACAAGCCCGGCGCGTCCGGTCTTCGGGCCGAAAAGGCGGATGTCCTTGAGCGCCGCCAGTTGGTCATAGGCGTAGTTCGCCAGTTCCTGATCGTGCTGCCAGATGTTTTCGCGGCCGATGGCGTCGAGATAATCCATCGCGGCGTGCAAACCAATCGGGCCGGAGATGTCCGGCGTGCCGGCCTCGAACCGATGCGGCGCTTTCTTGAACTCGGTCTTGTGGTAGCCAACGGACAAAATCATTTCACCGCCGCCTTGATACGGCGGCATGGCGTCGAGCACTTCCGGCCGTCCCCACAGCACGCCGATGCCGGTCGGCCCGCAAATCTTGTGTCCGGAAAACGCGAAGAAATCGCAGCCGAGCGCTTGCACATCTATCGGCATGTGACCTGCGCTTTGCGCGCCATCCACAAGCGTGGTGATGCCGAGCTTGCGGGCGCGGGCGCAGAGTTCGGCGACGGGATTGACGGTGCCCATGGCATTCGAGATGTGAACCATCGCGAACATCTTCACCTGCTTGGTGAGCAGCGAATCGAGCGTGGACAAATCCAGAACGCCGTCGTCGCCGGTGACGGGGACGTAGGCGAGTTTTGCGCCGGCACGCTGCGCGATCAACTGCCACGAAACGATGTTGCTGTGGTGTTCGACTTCGGTGAGCAGGATGACGTCGCCGGGCTTGAGGTTCGCCGCGCCCCAAGCTGCCGCAACGAGGTTGATGCCTTCGGTGGTGCCGCGCGTGAAGATGATTTCGTCGGCGCTCTTGGCGTTGATGAACTTGGCGGCGCGCGTCCGGGCAGCTTCAAAGGCGTTGGTGGAGCGGTTGCTCAACTCGTGGATGCCGCGATGGACGTTGGCGTTGTCGTGCTCGTAGTAATGGACGAGGGCGTCAATCACCGCACGCGGCTTCTGCGACGTGGCGGCGTTGTCGAAATAGATCAGCGGCTTGCCGTGAACCTGCTGGTTGAGGATCGGAAAGTCGGCGCGCAGCCTCGCCCAATCAATGCTGTTCTTCATCAAAATTATTTAACCGCAAAGATCGCAGAGATCACAAAGAAATTTCATCTCTGCGTTCTTTGTGTTCTTTGCGGTTACTTGTTTTGGTTTCTACATCAGCCCCAGTTGCAGCTTCGCCGCTTCGGTCAACATGCTCTGGTTCCATGGCGGATCCCAGACGAGTTCCACCGCCACGTCGTCCACGGCTTCGATGCACAGGAGTTTGTTCTGCACGTCTTGTTGCAGCACCGGCCCCATGCCGCAACCGGGCGCGGTCAAAGTCATTTTCACCGAGGCGCGGAAGCTGTTCGCGGCAATCGGCTCGACATGGCAGTCGTAGATCAAGCCGAGGTCCACGATGTTCACGGGGATTTCGGGATCGAAACAAGTTTTCAACTGCGTCCAGATTTCCTTCTCGACCTGTTCCTGCGTGGCCGGGCCGGAAGTGCCGCTGGAAGTTTTGGTCGCAACCTCCAGGCCCAGGGCATCGGCGTCCTTGCCTTCGATGCGGAACATGTTGCCGTTGACGATGACGGTGTAGCTGCCGCCAAGCGACTGCGTGATGTGCGCGGACTCGCCTTTTTGCAGCGTGACTTTGGTGCCAATGGGCACGACGGAGGCTTCCACATCGCGGATCAGACTGACTGGCTCGTTGCTTTGCATAAATTTACTTTTGGTTGCCGCTGTTAATTTTTCTCGGACTCGGTGGTCACGGACTGGTCTTCGCCTTTGATTGCAGCGATGAGCGCGTGCCACGACAAAATTGCACATTTCACCCGCGCCGGATAGCGGTAAACGCCCGCGAACACGGCCAGCTTGCCGACATCCCCGACGATCTTGCCGGTCATGATCATCTCGTGAACCTGGTCAAAGATCGCCTGGACTTCCGCCTTGGTTTTGCCTTTGACCGCATCGGTCAGCAGGGAGGCGGACGCCTTGGAGATGCAGCAGCCGGACCCAACGAAGCTGGCGTCCTGGATCACGTCGCCGTCGAGCGCGAGAAACAATTTGAGGTTGTCGCCGCACAGCGGGTTGTGACCCTGGGCCGTGCGCGTGGCCTGCGCCATCTCGTGAAAGTTGCGCGGCTTCTTGCAGTGGTCCAGGATGACCTGCTGGTAAAGGTCGTTGATGTCGTCGAACATTTTCGTGCTGCGTGACGAGTGCGGCGTGAACTGATTTCACGCCGCACGCCTCACTCGTTACTTTCCTGCCAAGTGCGGATTTGCTTCGAGACGATCCCACACCAGCTTGTCCAGTCCCTCGCGGGCTGGTGCGCACTTGATGCGCTCAATGATCTCGCCGGCAAAGGCGTGGATGAGCATCCGCCGCGCGTTGTCCCGACCGATGCCCCGGGTGCGCAGATAAAAAATGGACTCGTCGTTCAGCTGACCGATGGTCGCGCCGTGCGTGCATTTCACGTCGTCGGCGTAAATTTCCAATTGCGGTTTCGTGTCGGCGGTGGCGTCGTCGGACAGCAAAAGATTTTTGTTCGTCTGCTTCGCGTCGGTTTTCTGCGCGATGGGATGCACGTAGATGCGCCCGTGAAAAACGCCCTTTGATTTGTCGTCGAGGATGCCGTTGAAATACTCGTGGCTGGCGCAATGCGGCTGCGCGTGCTCGACGATCATGTGATGGTCGGCGAGCTGTTCGTCCTTGGTGATGTAAAGGCCGTTCAGCACGCATTCCAAACCTTCGCCCGCAAGTTTGGTGCGGATGTTGGTGCGGGACAATTTCGCCCCGAGCGCGAAGGAGTGGATGTTCACGTTGCTGGCGCGGCCGAACTCGCCGGAGATCGTCGCCATGTGAAACGCGGCGGCGGTTTCATCCTGCAACTTGACGTGTTCGACGTAGGCACTGTCGCCGGCGACGAGTTCCGTGACGGCGTTGGTGAGGTACGCCGCGCTGCCCGTGCTGAGGTAGCTTTCGATCACCGTGACGCGGCTGTTCGCCTCGGCGATGATGAGGTTGCGTGGATGGATCGCCGCGCCGGATTGCTTCGCGGACGACAGATAAATCAATTGCACCGGTTCTTCTACTGCGACTCCAGCGGGGACGAAAATGAACGCGCCGTCGGTGAAAAATGCCTGGTTCAACGCGGCGAAAGCGTTGTCCTTGGTCACGGCGTACTGGCCAAGATGCTTTTCGATCAGCGCGGAATCCTCGGTGAGCGCGGTCGCGAGGTTTTTTATTTTAACGCCACCGGCTGCGGGCCTGGTCACGGAAAGTTTGGCCGAGAAAAAGCCATCCACGAAAACGAGCCGACTGCCGGACATGCCGGCAAGGATCGCCGCGCTCAAGGCCTGGGTTTCCGCGCCGTTCACCACGGTGGCCTGCGCAGGCTGGAACGGCATCTTCGCGATGGGCGCAATGTTGGTAAAGCGCCAGTCCTCGTGTTGCAACGTGGGAAAACCCTGCGCGGTGAAACTGGCCAGGCCGGCCGAGCGCAGCGGCACGAGCCAGGCCGGCGACCCGGAGGGATTGGCCAACTGCTCAAATTTGGTCTGAAATGAATCGGTATTGTTCATGAAATGACGCGAGGCTTGCCCGCCAACGAACGGGCATTGTCCCACGCGCAGCCCGTTGGCGCAAGTCCGCCGTGGGTGTGATTTAGAGGGGCGAAGCCATTGGTTCGTCTTAAGACCGGGGCCAACAAGTTAACCGCTTGGATTTTTGCGCTAAGGAAATGGTTTTCATTCCCTTTTCGTTTATTCCGCCGCCTTTGCTCTGAATGCTTTGCAGGTTCGGCACCAGCGCGCCTGGCCGAACGTGGCCCAGACGAGCAGATAAATTCCCGTGAGCGCGAGAATGATGCCCGGCACCCAGAACCCCGGAAAGACAAACGCCATCGCCACCGAAGCCGACATGCAAAGGCCGACGATGCTCAACCTAGCTCTGCTCTTTTGAATCATCTCGCCGCCGCACGATGGGCAGGAGAACTGCTTTTCAGCGGCTTTAGCCATGTCTGAGTTATTCGACGCCAGCTTCTGTGGCAAAATAGTCTGAATCAATCCGCTTCACTTCGTAGGCAGCTTGTGGAGTAACGCCGATGTTGAAATCAATCATGAAGTCCGCAAGTTTTTCGCCATCAATCAGAACGATTTTGCTTTCGATTCTGGACGCGTAGTTCACCGCGTCTTTGGAAAAATCAGAAGTCGTTATGAAAATGCCTTTCCTGGCCCGCTGTCCCTGCAATGCTCCCGCGAACTTCTGAATTTCGGGGCGACCGACCGTCGCCTGCCAGCGTTTTGCTTGGATGTAAATGATGTCCAAACCCAGGCGGTCTTCTTTAATGATTCCGTCAATTCCTTCGTCGCCGCTTTGCCCGATGGCCTCTCCTGCATCTTTGAGCGAACCGCCGTAACCCATTTTCACGAGCAAATCCACGACGACACGCTCGAAGAACGATGGAGAGCATTTCTTTACCTGCGCGAGAATGTCTCTCGCAAGTGTTTTGCGGAGATTTTCGTACGCTGATTCGAGAGCTTCTTCAGGAGTTTGGCTTTCATCCTCGTTTGATGTTGGAGATTCTTCCGCTTCCTTTTTCTTGCTGCGCCATTCGACATAGTCAGGAAACGAACGCAGAAATTTCAGGTTGATTTTTGGTGGTTTCTTTTCAAGAATCTCGCGACCTCGTTGAGTAATTCCGAAAACTCCTCGGGCACGGTTTTCCAAAAGCCCAGCCATGCGCATGTGAACCCTTGCCCACGCGACGCGATTAGCCAGAACCCTCTGCTGTCCGCTTGGCAGTAGCTGCTTGCGCTCCTGCTCGGTCAGTTTGAAACGCGTTGCAATATTTTCGATTGCTTCAGAGTTGTCGTGATCAATTCCATCGCCCGTAAATTCCAAAAGCGGCAGCATAATGGATTGAAAATCTGGAATTGGCATAACTCTTTTCCAATTAGCTTTTCAAAAACTCATCTAACGCCGCCTTGGTCACGCGCCAGGTCGAGCCAATCTTTTTGCCTTTGAGATCGCCTTTTTCCAGCGTGGCCAAAACGTCGGCTTCGCTCACGCCAAGGACGCGCGCCACGTCGGCAGAGCCGAGCAGTTCAATGGCACCACCGGCAATCACCGGCGGCACGCCACCTGCCGGCGCGGCGGACGGCGTGGCTTGCGGTTGATTCATCGAGGCCATCAGTTGCTGGCCCATCGCGAGGCCCGCGCCGAGTCCCGCACCGGTACCGGCCATTCCACCGGCTGCGCCGCCTTCTTTGGTCAGCGATTCGGCCATCTGGAATTTCACGTAGTCGTTGAGATTGCCAACGGCAGCCATGCTCGAACGCTTGTCAATCGCGGCCTCGACTTCGGGCGGCAGCGAGACATTTTCGACAATGAAGCTCGGAATCTCGATGCCGTATTTGGCGGTGACCTGCGGGTTGATGGCCGGCAGCAAGGCTTCGCCAAGTTCCTGATAGCGCGCGGCGATGTCGAGCACCGGCACTTTGGAGGACGCCAGCGCCTCGGTGAACACGCTGACGATGCGCGAGCGCATGGTGTCGGCGAATTCGTCGAGCCGGAAATGATCGTCCGTGCCGGCGACTTCCTTCAAAAAGGTTTTCACGTCCACGACCTTGAAATCAAACGTGCCGAAGGCCCGGGCGCGGACGATGCCGAAATCGGCGTCGCGCATCATGATCGGGTTGGACGTGCCCCATTTGTTGCCGGTGAAGAGGCGCGTGTTGACGTAGTAGAGGTCGGCCTTGAACGGCGAGTGCAGGCCGTATTTCCAGCCTTTGAGCGTGGAGAGGATCGGGATGTTGTCGGTGGTCAGCGTGTGTTTGCCCGGGCTGAAGGTGTCGCCAAACTGGCCGAGATACACGAACTGCGCGGTCTGCGATTCGCGGACGATGAGCTGCGCGCCGTTTTTGATTTCCTTGTCCTGGTCGGGATAGCGGAAGGAGATGGTGTCGCGGGAATCGTCCTGCCACTCGATGATTTCGAGGAACTGTGTTTTGAGATAATCCATGAGGCCCATAATTTTTTCTTTCGGTTTGGTTTTAACGGTTGCCTGTTTTGTTGGCGGTATCATCGGGCGGGCGGCGCGGTCTGTGAAGTACAAATTAACGCGGGGAGTGTAACGGGAATGCGCTTGCGAATTGTCCGGGAAAAGGAAGAATGACGCCACCATGTCAGCGGAAGCCCTCAACTGCCCGATGTGCGGCACACCGGTCGCCAGCCTTGATGCCACCGGGTGCGACCATTGCGGCGCGCGACTGGCGACGGTGGCGTGTCCTTCGTGCTTCGGCATGATTTTTCAGGGCGCGAAGTTTTGTTCGCATTGCGGCGCGAAGGTGGAGCGAACGGAGTTGGAGGACGCGACCAAGGCTTCCTGCCCGCACTGCCAACTCAGCCTTGAGGCGGTTACCGTCGGCAGCACCCGACTCAGCGAGTGTCCGAAGTGCGAAGGAATCTGGATGGACAACGCCTTGTTCAACGAGATTTGCGCCAACCGCGAAGAGCCGTCCGCCGTGCTGGGCATGGCTTTTTCGTTGCCACAACATGAAGTGGGCTCGCTGGATTTGAAAGTGCGCTATTATCCGTGCCCAACCTGCAGTGCGCTGATGAACCGGGTGAATTTCGCGCATTGCTCGGGCGTGATCGTGGACGTCTGCCGCGACCACGGAACCTGGTTTGACAAGGATGAGTTGCGGCGGATCGTGGAATTTATTCGCAACGGCGGACTGGACAGGGCGCGGGCGATGGAAATCGAGGAATTGAAGCGGCAACAGCAACAGCTCAAGTCCGCCCAAACCACCAGCGCGATGGAACCCGCTGCGGACTGGCACCACACCGTCGGCTGGCCCGGAACGAATCGCGATCTGGTGGGTGTGGGAGTTTCGGCCGCAGTGAATGCCCTGTTTGATCTTTTCAATCGACGCTGATGCCGCGCCGGTTCATTTTTGAATCACCGCCTCGCCCGTCACCACATCCAGCGTCCACGGCTTCGGTTCAGGCAGCGCAAGTTTTCCGTCGCCGATTTCCAACGGCATCCAGAGATAGCGCGAATCCCATTGTGTTGCGGGTTTCCAGATGTCGCCCATGAAAATCACCGTGGTCGCTTTGGTGCCGACCACTTTGACCATCATCGTGGATTGCGCGCCAAAGGTGTTTTTTTCCGGCGGCGCGATGTCCTTGAACTCCGACCACGGGCCTTCGAGTGATTTTGCGGTAGCGTATTTGTTCGGGTTGGCATTCCAGCCGGTCAACGCCGAGCCGATGGCGTAATAAAGCCCTTGGTAATGCACGACCGCACCACCTTCCATGTGCATCGGTATGAGACACATTTCTTTTTCAACATCGAGATAATCATCGGACAACTTCACGATGCGGAAACCAAACGGACGGTCCTCAAAAATCAAATACGCCGTGCCGTCGTCGTCCACGAACTGCCCGATGTCGCGGCTTTCGTGGCCGAGCGGACGGAAGCTTTTCACCCATTGATAATCACCGTCCACCGTGTCGCTCACCGCCACGCCGACGCGGGCGAGTTTATAACCCTCATCGTCCACATGCATGTACATCACGAACTTTTTTGTCTTCGCGTTGTAGAAAACTTTGGGCCGCTCAAGAATCCAGCCTGCATGGAAATGTTCGGGATCGTACACTTTGAGGGCATGTTTACGGAACGTCCATTGCGCGAGATTCGTCGAGGAATAGCAACTGACGTAGCGGTAGGTGGGATTCAATCCGCGTGAACGTTCCTCGCCAAACCAATAATACGTGTCGCCAACTTTGAGGATGCCGCCGCCGTGCGCCTGTATGTGTTGGCCGCGATCATCGGGCCAGAGTTCGCCGGGCTGGATGAGCTGGGGCACCGCGCCCGCGTTGAGGAGAAGCAATGAAAACAGTGCGCCGAAAATCTGGGATGTCCGCAAGGCGCTTGATTGCATGGTGCCAGCATTTTCTGGCAACCCCGGCAACCGTCAAGTTTTGTTCCGGTCAACTGGATCTTCCTGTCCGCATTATTACGGGGGGAAAAGCGGTTGCAAATCCGGTCAGGATTCATAGTATGCGTCTAACCAATTCCGAATCGTATGAACACAAAAACTCTCGCCCTTTTTTTGGGAGCCGCTTCGCTCGCCGCGCTGCCCTCGGTTGTGACCGCCCAGGTCGCTTTCTCCGATGACTTTGATGTCAACCACACCGCCAACTGGAATGTTAACACCGGCGGTGGTGCGAGTGTGAGCACGGCCAACGCTTTCTTCGACTACAGCACGGTGGGCATTCCCTCGGCGCCGCACTCGACGGGCGGCACCACTTTGGGCATGAAACTCAACGCCAATAACACGGTTGTAGGGCAGGCGCTGGGCGGGGTGAGCGTATCGCCCAGCGGTCAAAGTTTTACCGGCGATTACCAGTTGCGGATGGACATGTGGCTGAACTTTATCGGGCCGGCACCGGGCGGTGGCAGCGGCTCAACCCAGATCACCGGCGCTGGCATCGGCACGTCTGGAACGGCGGCCAACTACGCGGGTGTGGCCAATGGTATTTGGTTTGCCGGCACGGGCGACGGCAATTCGGCGGCTGATTATCGGACCTATACTCCCTCAACCCCCGGCAGCTACGCCTCTGGAAGTGCCGTTTATGCCGCGCCTTCCGGTGCCATTAACAATTCAGCCGCCTTCTACACCACACTTTTTCCCACCCGCACTGCTCCTGCGGCGCAGACCACACTGTTTGCATCTCAAACCGGAAGTGCTTTGGCGGGTTCCCTGGGTTGGGCATGGCACGATGTCATCATCAACAAGACTGGCAACTTGGTGTCTTGGAACATTGATGGGACATTGATTGCTTCCTTGGACATCACCACGAACGGCGTCCTGAGCGGCAACAACATCATGCTGGTGCAAAGCGACATTAATACGACCGCCTCCACCGATGCGAATGGAACGGCCTTGAATTTCGGCTTGTTTGACAATGTGTCCGTGACCATTCCAGAACCGGCCACCGGCAGCTTGTTTGTTTTGGGAGCTTCAGCAGTCTATTTCGCCCGCAAGCGCCGGGCATAAGCAACCGCTTCACTTCCCTTTCTCAAGCCGCCGTGAACAGGCGGCTTTTTTCTTGGGATAATCGGCTTGGTATCCTCTAAAGAGTGAATTTCCGGAAACTCAAATCTGGAAATCCACCGCCGTCTGCCTGTCGGATTTGTTCAGCACGCGCATGTCGAGGCCGTCGTAAATGACCAGTGAGTTCGACGCGACACTGTCCATGATGAACACGTTGCCGCCGATGGTGCTGCCCGCGCCGATGACTGTTTCGCCGCCGAGAATCGTCGCGCCGGGATAGATCGTCACACGATCCTCGATGGTCGGATGCCGTTTCTTGCCGCGCAACTGCTGCCCGCCCGCCGTGGACTTCGCGCCGAGCGTCACCCCGTGATACATCTTCACATGATTGCCGATGACGGCCGTCTCGCCGACGACTGTGCCGGTGCAATGGTCCACAAAAAAATGCGTGCCGATCCGCGCGCCGGGATGCAGGTCCATGCCCGTCCGCGCGTGCGCCCACTCGGCCATGATGCGCGGAATGAGTGGAACATTTTTTTTGTACAGCTCGTGCGCAAGCCGCTGCACCGCGATGGCTTCGATGAACGGATACGCCACGATAACCTCCTCCTTGCTCAAGGCCGCCGGGTCGCCGTTGAACGCGGCTTCCACATCGGTCTGCAAAATTTCCCGGACACGCGGCAGTTGGCCGAGAAATTCCAACGTGAGCGCGTGCGCCGCAGAGGAAATGTCTTTCTTGACGAGGTCAGCGGGCGGATTGTATTCGAGGCTTTTGCGGATTTCGTCCTCGAGGCTGCCGATCACTGAATCCAGCAGCGCGGCGGTTTCAGCTTTGATCTCGGAGGAGTGGATCAGTTTCTCATCGAAAAAGCCCGGGAACAGCAGGCGCAGCAGGTCGCAGGTGATGTTCGTGATGGCGCGTTTGGACGGCAGGTTTTTGCCGTCGAGATGGTTGATGCCCCCCGCGCGGGCGTAGGAGGCGACGAGTTCGTTGGTCAACTGGGTGACGGTCGGCTGCACGCGCGCAGTATTCCGCAGCCCCCGAGGAAAGGCAAGCGGCGCGGCGGCACTTCAGCGAAAGCAAATGGTCCGCACGCAGTCGTGGAAATCTTCCGCCCCGTTGACGATCTTGATTTCCACCCGCATGAAATAAAACGGCAGATCGCGGCGATCCAGTTTGGGAAACCGCACGGCGTCCTTCTGCGTGGTGATGATGATCTCGGCCTGGCGCTTCTTGCCGCGATTGATGGCGTTGAGGATTTCCTGCTGCGTAAACCGGTGATGGTCGGCGAAGCGCTTGGAATAAACCAGCTCCGCGCCGAGCTTGACCAGGCCCGACTCAAAACTTTCCGGCTGCGCAATGCCGCTCAACGACGCAACTCGGCGGCCTTTGATGATGCCGATGGCGTGGCGCTGGCCGGTGAAAACATCCTCCAGATAAAGCGGGTGATGCACGCACTCGATGATGCCCGCCGTGGGATTCAAGGTCGCGATGCGCCGCCGGAGTTCGGCCGTATTGCCATCGCTCTTGGTGATGAAGATGACGCTGGCGCGGGCCAGATGCGACGGGGGTTCGCGCAAGGTGCCGCGCGGCAGCAGCGACTCGTTGCCGAACGGTTGCTGCCGGTCAATCAGCACCACGTCCTGCCGGCGGCCCCGCAGCTTCCAGTATTGAAAACCGTCGTCGAGCAGCAGCGTGTCGCAACCGAATTGTTCAATCGCATAACGGCCCGCCTTCACGCGATCCTTGTCCACCAGCACGACCACATCCTTGAGATTGGACGCGAGCATGTACGGCTCGTCGCCGGCAGTTTCGGAATCGAGCAGCAGGGATTTGCCATCAGAGACCACGCGCGGCGGCGTCGTGTCGGCGCGGAACAGCAGGCGGTCGAGCAACGTCTTGTGGAGCGGCGGCGGCTTGGATCGGTAGCCGCGCGAGAGGATGGCGACGTTGCGGCCCTGGTCGCGAAGTTCGCGGGCGAATTTTTCCACGACCGGCGTCTTGCCGGTGCCGCCGACGGTGAGGTTGCCGATGGCGATGACCTGTACGCCGAGCGTGGTGTCGCGGAGGATGCGGACGTTGTAGAGAAACCGGCGGGCCTTGACGGCGACCAAAAGAAAAACCTTCGAGAGGACGTACAGCACGCCCCGGATGAGCGACGCGCCGGTGCCGCGCCGTTCCTCCATGACCACCTCGATAAAAAAAGTCTCGACGCTTTCCGTCCAAAGCCGCCACGTTTCGCGCATTGACCGAAGTCTGCCAAGCCCGCACGAACGGAGCAAGCGCCAGTCAACCGCTGCCGATTGTTTTTGTGTTCCACGCCGTTCGTGGTTATGAATTTTTCATGTCCGACTCCCTGCGCCTCAAGGATCAGCCCGCCAGTGAACGTCCGCGCGAACGGCTCGTCGCCAAAGGCGCGGCGGCGCTCACCGACGCAGAGTTGATCGCGATCCTGCTGCGCACCGGTCTGCGTGGAACCAACGTGGTTGAGGTCGGCGCGCAATTGCTGCGGAAGTTCGGCTCGTTGCAGGCATTGGCGCGGGCGTCGGTGGATGATTTGCGCCAAGTCAAAGGCATCGGCCGCGACAAGGCGGTGACGCTGCTGGCGGCATTCACACTGGCGCGGAAAATGGCGGAAGAGCTGCAACGCGAATCACCGGTGCTGGACAACCCTACGGCCATCGTCGCGCTGCTCAGGGATCAAAACCTCACCAAGAACGTGGAGACGCTCCAGGTGCTGCTGCTCAACACGCGGCGGCGGCTCATCTGCGTGAAGGAAATTTCCGACGGAACGATTGACTCGCTGTTGGTGCATCCGCGCGAAGTTTTCAAAGCCGCCATCGCCGCGAACGCCGCCGCGCTGATCCTCGCGCACAATCATCCGAGCGGCGACCCGACGCCGAGCGACGCCGACATCAAGGTGACGCGCGACCTGATCCGCGCCGGACACCTTTTGAAAATTGAAGTGCTGGATCACATCATCCTCGGACGCGCGTCGGAGCAGCGGGCGAAGGATTACG
>JANYDP010000282.1 GCA_025363535.1 Verrucomicrobiota bacterium
GTTTCGGTTCAGGCCGCCGCCGCCTGCGGCGTGACAATCTGCACGAGTGTCTGCTGCAACACCAGCGCTTCGTCAAGCCCGCTGGAGACCAGCCGCTGGTTGCAGCGCAGCAGCAGGTCCATCGCCCGCACCAGTTCGGCCTGCGTGTACTGTTTAACCTGCGGCAATGCCTTGTAAAGCACGTACGGATTCAGCGCCAGCGGATTAAACCGGCGGTCGGCGGGCAGCTTGTCCGCCGGCACGCGCTCCAACTGGCCCTTGAACCGGGTGTAATCCGCTTCGGGCTTGATCCAGCCTTCGCGCAGCATTTCCTTGAGCAGCAAAAGTGCGCGCACCTTGCTGATCAGCCCGTAGAGCAGGCCGATCTCGGACTTGTCCTTGTCGAATTTCATGTCCCACAATTCCTCGTCGAGCCGTTTCAACAGGCGCGGCAAATCGCGGTCGCCGAGCGCGTCGCCGAGCGCAAAGGCGCGGGCCAGCTTGTTGCGCGTGCAGATGGCGGTCACGTCTTCCATCCCGATTTCCGGGCGGTCGCCGACGTAGAGTGAAAGTTTTTCCACCTCCGTGTCCAACTGCCGCTGATTCGGGCCGGTGCGGCTGATCAACTCCCCGAGCGCCTCGTGACCGATGGTTTTCTGCCGCGCGCGAAAACTTTTCAACGCCCACGTCTCGGCCTGCCCGGCCCAATCCTTGTCGTCCACCGACCACGCGGCGAACGTCTCCACGGTGGCGAGCTTGTCGAGCGTTTTGAAAAAGACTTTGCGCTTGTCCACCTTGGCCGCGCTGATGAGCAGACGGACGTTCTGCCAGGAAAATTCCTTCAGTTCGCGCGCGATTTCCCCGAGCGTTTCCGTGACCGCCGATGAACTGCTGGTGCGGTCGTCCGCGAGGAAGTTGCAATTCTGCAACCAGACGACTTTGCCGCCGCCGAAGAACGGGAGGGTTTGCAAGGCTTCGCGAAGTTTAGCCAGAGCTTTCAGCGCCTGCTCGCTGTTGCCGACGGCCGCATCAATGATCTCGTGATCCATGCCGCCGAGTTCTTCCGTCCACGTCTGGTAAATCTGGCGGGCGCGCTGTTTGACGGCGAAATCATCCTCGCCAAAGATGAACGCGACGGAGGACACGGACTTGACGGCAGCGGGCATGATTATTCGGCCTCGCCCGAGGCGTTGCCGGTTTCGTTGATGCGATCCAGCACTTCGGTCATGTCCTCGACTTGCTCGAAGAGTTTGGTGGAAACGAAGATTGGCCGCTTCTGCGCGGTGGCGATGGCGAGACAGTCGCTGGGGCGGGCATCAATCTCCACGATCTTGCGCGCAAGTTCGTTACTCTGCTGCAAAATGAGCCGGGCAAAGTAAGTGGAGTTTTTCAGATCCGTGATGACCACCCGTTCGACGCTGATGTTGAAGCCCTTGAAAATGTTTTGAATGAGATCGTGCGTCAGCGGCCGTTCCTTGGGGGTGTCGCGCAGAAACATGCCGATGACCAGGCCCATCTGAGGTTCGACATTGATGACGAACACCTTTTCATCGTTCCCGACAAAGAGAGCGCACCCGCTGTTTGCAGGCAGGATGCCCCGGATGTGAACTGGCACAACATCGTTCTTCACAAGCCAAGTTTAGGACGCCCTTGCCAAAAGACAAGTCTGGGAGATTACGGGTGCCGGGTCGGTTTCAAGCGGTGTGTCGGCAGACCGCCGCAAATTTTTCCGAACTGAATGGCGGAACTCTTCCGAGATGCCGCTGCGAATTTCATCCCAACGCCGCCGTCACGATCTGCTGCGCCTCGGCAATGATGTCGTCGAGGTGCGCCGCGCCTTTGAAACTTTCGGCATAGACCTTGTAGATGTTCTCCGTGCCGGACGGGCGCGCGGCAAACCAGCCGTTCCCCGTGCAGACTTTCAAGCCGCCAATGTCCGCGTTGTTGCCGGGCGCGCGGGTGAGTTTCGAGGTGATAGCGTCGCCGGTCAGCGTGCTCGCGGTGACGGCAGCGGGCGTGAGTTTCTTGAACGCCTTCTTCTGCTCCGGCGTGGCGGCGGCATCAATGCGCTTGTAACTCGGCGCGCCAAACTTCGCGGTGAGTTCCGCGTAATGCTGGCCGGGGTCTTTTCCGGTCGTCGCGCAAATTTCCGCCGCGAGCAGGCCAAGAATCAATCCGTCCTTGTCCGTGCTCCACACACTGCCGTCGCGTCGCAGGAAACTCGCGCCCGCGCTTTCTTCGCCACCAAAACACACCGAGCCGTCAGCCAATCCCGGCGCGAACCATTTGAAACCCACGGGCACTTCCATCAGCTTGCGTCCGAGCGAGCCGACGACACGGTCAATGATGCTGCTGCTCACGAGCGTCTTGCCGACGGCGGAATTTTTGTTCCACTGCGGCCGATGTATGAGCAGATAATTAATGGCGACGGCGAGATAGTGATTTGGATTGAGCAGACCCGCCGAGGGCGTGACGATCCCGTGACGGTCCGCGTCTGGGTCGGTGCCGAACGCGACGTTGAACTTGTCCTTCAATCCGACCAGGCTCGCCATCGCATGCGGGCTGGAGCAGTCCATGCGGATTTTGCCATCGTGATCCACGGTCATGAAGCTGAAACGCCCGTCCACCTTCGTGTTCACGATGGTGATGTCCAGACCGTAACGATCCTTGATCGGCTGCCAGTATTGCAACGACGCACCACCCAGCGGATCAATCCCGATACGCACACCCGCAGCTTTGATGGCCGCCATGTCAATCACCTCGCCGAGCGTGGCGACGTAGGGCGTGATGAAATCGTGCAGATGCGTGTTGCCGGCCTTGAGCGCAGATTCGTAGGCGAGACGCTTCACGCCCAGATTGCCGCCGCGCAAAAGTTCGTTCGCGCGATCCTGCACCCAGTTGGTGATGTCCGTGTCCGCCGGGCCGCCGTTGGGCGGATTGTATTTGAAGCCGCCGTCCGAGGGCGGATTGTGCGACGGCGTGATGACAATGCCGTCGCCAAGCCCGCTGGTGCGTCCGCGATTGTAAGTCAGGATGGCGTGCGAGATCGAAGGCGTGGGCGTGAAGCCATCGTCGCGCTGAATGAAAGTCTCGACACCGTTGGCCGCGAGAACTTCGAGCGCGGTTCGTTGCGCGGGTGCGGAGGCGGCGTGGGAATCCTTGCCGATGAAGAGCGGGCCGTTGATGCCTTTGCCCTTGCGGTATTCGCAGATGGCCTGCGTGGTCGCGAGAATGTGCGCCTCGGTGAACGTGCCGTTGAACGGCGTGCCGCGATGCCCGCTGGTGCCGAAGCTGACGAGCTGGTTCACGTCAGCGAGGTTGGGGGTTTTCGTATAGTAATCTTGTTCCAGCTTCGCGACATCAATCAGGAGACTGGCGGGAGCGGGTTTGCCGGCAAGTGGGTTCAAGGCCATGCCCTGAGCAAACAAACTCAAGGCGACGGTGTAAAGGAAAAGTTACGCAACAGATTTTATTTGGGCGTACTTGGACATTGCCCCTGCAATTGGCTGTGAGCCGGAAACACGGAGTTGGAAAACCGGACGTTTCGAAAACTATGACTAGGCTTGCCCGATTAACCATGGACGGAATGTCTCTTGCATTGGGGACGGGAACTGTGGGACTCTGAAGGTGTAGTGAAAAAACTACATAAAAAACGACCAAGAATAAACATCACACAACTTTAGCGTAGCTCAGCTACGGTCTTCTTGGAAAACCGCGAATTTTCAAACGGGGAGATACCAGTCAAGCGCGCGCCAATCGGCGCGGCTTGGCGTATCTCTCCCCAGGCGCTTCGCGGTGCCTCCAAGAAGGGTGCACCAAGTTCGCGCCCTTTTTGTTTCCGTAATCGCTGGTGCGTTAAGTAACCAATGAAAACAAAATGAAACCACTCAAAACTGTAATCTTAGCCACTGCAACCGGCCTGCTACTCACCTCCGCCCATGCACAAACATGGATTACCAATGGACTTGTCGCCTACTACCCGTTCAACGGAAATGCCAACGATGCCAGCGGGAATGGGAATAATGGCCAAACCACGGGCAACGTCGTGTTGACAGTTGACCGGTTTGGTAATCCCGCCAGTGCGTATCACTTTGATGGCAGTTTGGGGAGCATTGATATTACAAACACCGTGTTTAACATTGGGCAGTCCGAATACACCTTGTCTGGTTGGTTTTCCAGCGATGATGTTTCCAAGTCCAGCCAGTTCTTGTTTAATACCATTCCTCATACCGGAATCGGCTTAACCCTCAACCACGGTTATGCACCCGGCTATGTCCAAGCCTTTATCGGTCCAGCCAACGCCTTTTGGACAGTCCAAGCGGTTCATGGCCCCAAGAACGATTACGTCAGTCAAACATGGTACCATTGGGCATTCATTAAAAGCGGGATAAATTACCGGTTTTACATTAATGGTTCTCTGGACTATCAGACAGATGTTTCCGCAGCCTCGGGCTATAATTTTGGTGTGGGCTATCGTTTTGGTGCCATCAGCTCTGTGGGCTATGAGGTCTTCAAAGGGGCGTTGGACGATATTCGTATCTACAACCGCGCTTTGTCCTCAAACGAAGTGGCGCAGTTGTATGCGGTTAAATCGTTCTGCTCACCACATCGGGCGCAGGCCATCGCCACGCTCTCTGGAGATGGCGTTGCCGGGGCGACAATTACGGATTCCGGCTGCGGCTATACCAATACTCCCTCGGTGCGCATCGTGGGCAGTAGCGGCAGCGGTGCGACAGCCACTGCCAACATGACCGACGGCATCATCACGGATGTTGTCATTACCAGCGCAGGGAGCGGTTACATGAATACCCCACGCATCCTGATCGAATCGCCACC
>JANYDP010000307.1 GCA_025363535.1 Verrucomicrobiota bacterium
CGGCTACCGACGCAGCCACACACTGATAGGGCATAACTTCACCTCAAACAGTGTTATGAAGAGGGGCAACAACAATGTGACCTCGTTTCGCAACTGCCTGAATTCGTTCAAGCAATTCCCCACGGCGCTATGGAATCGTTGGCTCGCCCATTATCCTGGCCAGCGTGGCTCTATCTGCCTCCAAGTCTTCGATGGAATAGTTCAGCGGCACTTTGCGTTCACATAGAAAACTGTCCGTTTGCCAACGGTCCATGCCAAGCACCTCGCCAACCTGGCGGTGAGACAAGCGACCGCAGCGGTATTCGTGGATGGCGAAGCACTCCAGCACGCGCCGTGATCGCGCTGCGGCGGTCTCTCCAAAATCAAGAGCCAGCCTATCGGGTAATTCGATGGTGAATGCAGTCATGAAAAAGCTTTCCCTTTAACAGGCGAAGTCAGCGCTCCATGCCGCGTTCGCGCGCCTTCCTGGCGCGGCGTTCGGCATCGCGTTCAAGCGCCTGCGCCAGCAGTTCCCGTGAAATATGAAAGCTGGTGCGGGAGAGCCGCGAGAACATTTCCGGCAAGTTGACCCAATCACGTTCCGCCGCCTTCTCCAAAACACCGATCGTGCCCGACACAGGCAGGCCCAGCCTCAGTGCTTCCTCGCGGGCTTCCGTTTCATCCAGCAACAACGAATCCGCTTTGAGTTCCTGCGCCAAAGCAATGGCCTCCGCCTCGCCCAAACCCAGCGCACCTCCAGCACCCAATTGCTTTGCGCTGCGGACTTCCACCCACACCGGCAGATGCGAAACAAAAGCCCGCACCGCTGGAGGTGCTTTGGGATGATTCAGTTCAGCGAAGACTGCGTTGGGAAGAACCACCTGGTCATACAATTTGGGAAGAATCTCCGTCGCCTCAATGAGCGCCAGATAGCAAATCGGTCCGGTGTCGGCGACGACCAGAATCATTTTTGCGGCAGTCCCGCGAGGGAGCGGCGATCCACTTGCAAGTCGGCCAGCGTGTAGGGGCGCTTGGCTTCATGCCGCGCGAGAAATTCTTCGGTCTGCCAGTAATCCAAATCCAGAAGCTGACTGACTTGGTGGCGTGACAGTTTGTGTGAGCGATAGGCTTCCGCCGCGAGTGCCTCCAAAAGCTGACGTGGCATTTCCGCGCTCTCGCCCAGTTGCTTGGCAATGTCGTCCGGCATTTCAACGGTCACTTGCATACGCATTTGTTGTGCTCCCGGCCACACCACGATGGCCAGTGCTGCCATCATACCACAAACCGGGCGTCCCGCGCAAACTCATCTCGAACGCGCAGTTCAGGTTGGGAATTGTTTCGCTCGCGCCGGCACAATTCCCGAAAGCACAAAATCCTTTTTTGCTCACCGTCCGCATTTACAACACTGCGTTTGCAGGCACTCCGCATTTGCCTCTGTGCGTGGATTGCAGCCCCGCCATGCGCCTGTTTCACACATGGTGCAGGTGTGGGGTCATTCAACGTTTTGAACGCCCGCGCGCTGTATTCAGTGCATTGCAGTTGCCCAGCTATAAGAGTTGCGGTTGCATCAAAACCTTTTCCGTCAACTTGTCATCGTAAGTTCTCCAATACTATTGGCTGCCTTCAAATCACCGTTGCCTGTCCCCAGACTCGTTGGTTTGAACGCTGTTCTCTCCCATGGGAATAGGCGGGTGGATTTAGACTCCACCCGCCCACGACCGCTTTGAGATGGATTTCTCCCGTCATCTCTTTCGTGTGTGCAATTGTGCCCGGCACCACCCGTAGCACGCACCCGCCGTTTCAACTGCCTTGCTGAAACGACACCCAACGCTTCGGTTTTTAGCCAAAGGCAATTGGGTCAAGGCTTCGCCTTGTCCTACTGGAGACACTCTCGTCAAAGTGGGCTTTTAGATCGCCGGGTTACAACACCCGGCACCGGTTTACCATTCCGGCCGCCACACTTCTTGCACGGTTAGTCAGACTCTTCACTACAGCAGTCACGTAGGTAGGACGAATTGCGTCCAGACCTGTCAGGCATGTATGAGGTTCCCACCCCACCATCGTCGCCAGCACCGATACTCTGGTGCTGCTTTCAAGTGCTCGAATACAGAAGCGGCACTTTATCCATCCTGAACAGGCTCTTCCCGATTTCAACCTCACCGTGCTGACGGAACTGAAGGGTGGAATGGAGCCGTTGAACGGCGCGCTGCCGAGGCTGACGGCGTTGGTGCCGCCGGTGTTTTCGGCGAGATAAAACTGGTTCACCCACGGGCCGTCCGCCCGGCCGGACGCGCTGTTGGTGATGTCAAAAATAATCGGCACGGCCTGACCGGGCGTGGCGATGGCGGGCGCAATGAGGTTGGTCGGGGACATGTCGGGAAAGTCCACATGCAGCACAGCGGTGGCACTGACGGCGACCCCGTAGGCGTTGGAGGCGATGCAGACATAATTTCCGCCGTCGGTCGTGAGAAGGTTGCTCAGGCTGAGCGTCGTGCTGTGGGTACCGCTGATGCGGCCGAAGTCAACGAGGTTGGTGCCGGCATGAAGCCATTGCAGCGTAGGCGCGGGGCCGCCGATGACGGCGATGGTGAAGGTGACGTTGCTGCCCGCCGGGACGGTGACGTTGGCCGGAGGCTGAAGCGTGAAAGCGGGCAGGACAGGATTGACCGTGACCTGCGCGGCCTGGCTGAGGCGTCCACCGGCGGAGTTGGTGATGGCGACGGTGTAGCTGCCGTTTTGCGCAAAAGTGGCGTTGGACAAAACCAGGATGGCATTGGTCGCGCCGAGCAGCGGGACATTGTTTTGCTGCCACTGAAACGTCAGCACCGGTGACCCGCTGACGGTGACGGAAAGGGTGGCGGTGCCGCCGTAGTTCAGGGTCTGGGTCACGGGTTGATTGATGATGCTCGGGGCGACGGCGGTGAAGTTGGTGGCTGCGGTGGTCAGGGTGAGATCGGTCGCGGAGAGCACGGGGCTGAAGGTGATTCCGCCACCGGCGTTCAACCCGCTATAGTCGGTGAAGGTTCCGGTCGCGGCACCGAAGGTCATCACGACGAAGTTAGAACCGAGCGGGGGCGTGTAACCGTTCAACAACAGCGCGCTGACACCGCCATCGAGGTTGGCGGTGCCGGCAACGGAGACGCGTCCGAAGGTGTTGGAACCGCCAATGCCAAAATTGAGCGTGCCGCCAGTCAAGACCGGGCTGGTGTTGAATGAGACCGTGCCGCTCAACGCAGCGACGGTTCCCGGATTTAGAAAGCTGACGCCGCTGGCAAGCGTGGTGGCACCGGTGCCGCCGGATTTGCGGAAGGTGCCGGAGTTGTTGAAGAGGGTGCCTGCGCCGCCGTAATAATTGTTGAGCACCTGGTCGTCCTGTGCGTTCCACAAACCGAAGTTGTAGAATGCCGCGCTGCTGCCGCCGTACAGGGTGTCGTCGCGCCAATTGACGGTGCCGTAGTTGGTGAGGGTGCAGGCACCGAGGGTGTGGCCGCCGCTAGTGGTGTTGATGTGCAGCACGCTGTTGCTGGCCACGGTGACGACCGCGCCGTTCCACGAACCGGACTGCCAGGTCAACGCGCCGTTGATGACGTTGGCACCGACCAGACTGCCGGGATTGACGATCACATGGTCGCCGGTGACGGTGCCGTTGAGGTTGAAGCTGCCGCTGGAAAGATACGTCGTGCCGGTGCTGTTGGTGTTCATGTAGCCGCCGTTGAAATTGCCGATGCCTTGCAGCACCAAGTAGCCGGTCTGCACGTCCACCACGCCGGTGTTGTTGAAGGTCACCGGGTTTCCGATCAGGGTATAACTGGTGTTCGCGCCGCCGATTTGCGGACGGTGCCGTAGTTATTGAAGACGGTGCCGTTTCCACCGTAGGCGTTGTTGAAGGTCTGGTCGCTCTGCGCGTCCCATAATCCGTAGTTGTAAATCAACGTGCCTGAGCTGCCACCACGAATCGCTCCGTTCGCCCAGAGCACGGTGCCGTTATTGGTGAACACGCAGTTGGGCATGTTATGATCATTGCCGGTGGAAATGTTCAGCAGGCCGCCCGGGGCCAGCGTCAAAGTTCCGCCCAAGGAAGCGGCGGACCAGACAAGGGTTCCGCTTAACACCGCGTTGGTGTTGCCCACCAGCGCGCCGCTGTCCACCGTGAATGAGCCGCTGGGAAAGACGGTCAACGGCCCGTTCAGCGCCAGCGTCTGATTGTTCAACGACAACGTGGTGGTGCCGGCAAAAAATCCTCCGAGCGTGATGCCGTCAATGGTCGTCGCGCTGTTCAACGAGACGGTCACGTCGGTGTTGGTGATGATTACCGTATCTCCCGCGCCGGGGATGGTGTTGGGATCCCAGTTGGCGGCGGTGTTCCAGCCACCGCTGGCGGTGTTGGTCCAGTTGATGGTGGCGGCGCGTCCGGCTAGGCCCGTCAGTAAAAAAACCGCCAGCGCGACAGCCAGGCTGACCCGGGAAGTTGAGAGCAGGTTTTTCATAAGATTGGAATTCCAAGACCGATAAATGTTCCCCTCCAACATCAAAGTTCAAACGAACACTGCCACGGCAAATAGTCTGAGGAGTCAACGGCTTTGGTTTGGCCGGGGATAATTCTAGGTTAAGCACCCGGGCTGGCAATACGGATTAATACCTATTTCAAGGAAAACACCAGTAGCCTTGTTTCCCACGTTTACCAAAGTGAGTGGATCATTTTCTCAGTCCGACGATCCATAGTCTCACGAGAGCAATCGCATGGAATATTTTCGCGTCTGCAGCTTGGACGCTTCCAGCCACTCCTCGAACCGGATGAGCCAGCCATTCGCAGGGATGGTGGATGCCGCATGGTAGCCAAAAGCATGGCCCGTCCCCGAATAGATGTGCAGCTCGCACGGAACCTTCACCGCCTTGAATCGTAAATACACCTGCGCCAGCCCTTCTGAAATATCGGGCCGGTCGTTGATGCCGCACGCCAAAAACGCTGGTGGCGAATTTGTCGTCGGCAAGCCCCGGCCCGAGCCTCCGGGATAAATATGAGACCCTGAAAATCCGGCTTCAACGAAGCCCGCTCGATCTCATCCTCCGCGTCTGGCTTGCCCGCGTCGAAATCAAGACTCGCCATATTGACCAGTTCTCCGCCCGCCGAAAATCCCACCGCGCCAACCTTATCCGGATCAATGTTCCACTTGGCCGCGTTGGCCCGGACCGTCCGAATCGCCCGCCGCGCATCTGCAACGGCATGCTCTTGGACTGTGTAATTTGAATTGGTTTCCCGCGCCAAACGATACTTCAGTACGAACGCCACGATGCCGTGTTTCGCCAAAGCCCTTGCCACAAAAATTCCTTCCGGATCGTATTGCAACTCCCGGTGTCCGCCGCCCGGGATGACAATCACCGCCGTATCCGAGGCTTTCGCGGCCTCTAGTAAAAACGGCGTGATCGAAGGGTTGTGTATCTGAAAGACCCGGCGTTCACCGTTGCTGCGATTGGTGACAATCAGCTCCGGCTGGGTTTTGCCTTCCGACCCCGGTGCGCCCTTTGGCCACAAGGCCAGTTCGGGCATCTGCGCGGCCATGGTGGATGTGGCGGCCAACAATGCGGCCAAGATAAGCGTATGTTTTATAAGGGTGAGACGCGGATTGGTTACAACGCGAACGGTTCAAATCAATTTTCTTTTTTCGCCGGGTGGACTTCGAGGTTAGTGATTAATTGCTTCAGCTTTTCTTGTTCGGCGGCATCGGCTGGCAGTGCCTTGGCTTGAAATGCCGGCAGCAGTTTTTCCCAGATGGCATCCAGCTCGGCTTGCATGTTGGCGCCGCTGGCCGTCATGGCGATCACCACATCCTGATCGGGCATCACGACCACGAATTGACCGCCGGCACCGTCGCCACGAAACGCATTATGAGTGCAGCGCCAGAATTGGAAGCCGTAGCCTTGACGCCAGTCGATGCCGATGTTGGCGTGGGGTTCCTGGTTATTCGGGACGTGCTTGCTCGTGGCCTGTTCGGCCCATTTTTCCGGGATCAGTTGCTTGCCGTTCCATTTGCCCTTTTGCAGGTAAAGCTGGCCGAACTTGGCGATGTCTTCGGTGCGAAGATAGAGACCGTGGGCGCCGAGTGAATAGCCTTCCGGACTGCTGGGCCAGGCGGCATGCTCAATCCCCAGTGGCTCGAACAATCGCGGCTTCAAATATTCATCCACCGTCTGACCAGTCGTCTTGGTGACGATGGCCGAGAGAGTGTAGGAGCCCATGCCATTGTATAAGAAATGCGTGCCAGGCTTGTGCACAAAGGGGGCAGCCAAAAATTGCTTTACCGAGGGAGCCCCACCAACGGACTTCGGCTCGCTGTCATGTCCGCCGCTCATGGTGAGAAGATCGCGCACGGTCACGGCCTTGAGATTTTCCGACGGCTCGGCCGGTGCGTCATTGGGAAAGAACCTCAACACCTTGTCATCGAGGCTGAATTTGCCGTCGGCGATCGCCAGCCCCACGGCTGTGGAGTTGAAACTTTTGCTGACCGAGTTCAGCACATGCGGTTTGTCCGCCGCCTCGGGTTTCCACCATCCCTCGGCGATCACTTGGCCATGCCTAACGACCATGAAGCTGTGCATCGTTTTGATCTTATCGAGCACTTCGACATACTCGCGAATGGCTTGGGGTGAAATACCCTGGGTTTCAGGCGTGCTTCGCGGAAGCGGTAAGTTGACCGCTTGCACGCGAGGGATTGCGGCAAGAAAAAATGCGATGGATGCCGGGAGAAGGAATTTGTTTTTCATGGGGTGGTGTTTGTTTTTAAGTGATGGGAGTTTCAAACGGGAAGCAGGAATTGTTCGCGACTTACGGTCAACTTGGCCAGGTGACGTTGACGAAAGGTGCGAGGCGGCAGGCCGGCGACGGATCGGAACTGGTTGGTGAACGCGCTTTGATCGCTGAACCCAAACATCAGCGCGATCTCCGCAATGGTGCGTTGCGAGTGGGTGAGTTCGTGAATGGCGGCCTGGATCCGGGAACGAATGATGAATTGCTGGATGGTCATTCCAAAGGCCCGGCGAAAAAGGCGCTGCAATTGACGTTCGGAAAGCCCGGCATGGCGGGCGATGACGTTGAGCATCAGGCCTTCGCCCAAGCGATCGCGGATGAAGTCGGCGGTTTTGCCGACCGGGCCGAGATACCCCAGCATATTACGGCGGGCTTCAAAGAATTGAACCGTGCCAATGAGTCCAACCACTTTGCCGCGGGAATCCATGAGGGGAAATTTGTCGGTGATGATCCAGTCGCGAAAGCCATTCTCATCAGTACCCATCTCCACCCGATTGCGCAGCGGCTTGCCGTGCCGGAACACCCATTGATCGTCAGCAAGTAATTGATCGACACTTCCCGAGGGCAAATAATCGTGATCGGTCAGGCCGACAATCTCTGCTTCAGAGGTCAGGCCGAGTTGAGCCACCTTTTTGCCGCTCAAAGCCATCAAACGGCTGTGGGCGTCTTTGACAAAATAGCGGAAGCCGGGAAGATGATCGAACGCGTCCAGCAATTGCCGGGGATTAATCTGGTGGCGGAAAAAATCGTCGCGCAGCTTGAGTCGGTTGGCGAGCGGTTGTGCCGCCATGTCTTTTGGCGTCCGGCGCGGCAGCTTCCGCGCGACTGGAGTTTGCTTCTGGTTTAACTTCTGCATAAAAGCCCCGTGGCCCGATTCGTCGCCGGCAGGTGTTTCCCGTCCGGCGCACCATTCGTGCATGGTCGGTGTGGCTGGATTCTGCAAATTGTTATCCTGCGAGTGCAAGCAGCAAAATAAAATTGTAACAATTAGTGCGCAAACTTAATTATCCAGTCTGGAAATAAAAAGAAGCATTCGTGCCTATCCGTTTGGTTGCCAATTAAGAAAAACGCAGAGGCGCAGAGAACGCGGAGTTGCGCGGAGCAAACATTTCTCTGCGCCTCTGCGTTGAATTTTCATCATGTTTGTCAAGCAAACGGATAGGCATAGAAGCATTCATCAAATGTGTTAACTTGTTCGCGCCCGGATTAAATTGGTTTGATATTTGATGGCTGGATTTTGCAAGTTTATGTCGCTTAACGACAAGATATGGTTTTGGGTCCGCGTTAACTTTAAGCGGATCCAATCCATGAACAGGAAGCTCAACATGCGTACGCAGACGAGTGGAGGCCCAAAGGCGCGGCGCTGGCTCGCACGGCTCATAACGGTGGCGGCGCTGGTCGGTGGGTCTGTCTGGGGCGTTGAACTTCCGGCCGCAACGCAATTTCGAAAAGACGTTCAACCGATTCTTACAGAGTATTGTTTCGACTGCCACGCGGATGGTGCAAAAAAGGGAGAGGTGGCGTTCGATGAGTTCAAATCAGACGATGCGCTGGTGCATCCAGATCTCTGGCTTGCGGTATTGAAGAACACGCGCACCGGCTTGATGCCGCCCCGGAACAAGTCGCAACCGTCCGTCGAGGAGCGGCAAAAGCTCGAGCGCTGGATCAAGTATGCTGCTTTCGGGATTGATCCCAAGAACGTTGATCCAGGCCGGGTCACTGTGCGGCGGCTGAATCGCGTCGAGTATCGCAACACCATCCGCGATCTCATGGGAATTGATTTTAACGCCGAGGTCGAGTTTCCGCCGGACGACACTGGCTATGGGTTCGACAATATTGGTGACGTGCTCACGGTGTCGCCGATGTTGCTGGAGAAATATCTGGCGGCAGCCAAGTCCGTTGTCGCTCAGGCGGTGCCGGTGGTTGGCAAGGTGATGCCGGAAAAAATCGTGGCGGGCAAACGTTTCCGTGCTGGCGAACCTAGCCAGGGCCAAAGCCAGAGTCAGGGCCGAAAGGGTGACGGGCGCGGTAATCGCCGGGAAGGCATGCTGTTGCTGAATTACTACGAGCCAGCGGCGGTCTCCACA
>JANYDP010000335.1 GCA_025363535.1 Verrucomicrobiota bacterium
CAGCAGCAACACCGCCGTGACGACGGCCAACACGGTGATCGTGCAGAAAGTCGGCACAGGAAAACTTACCTTGAGCGGCGACAGCACGTTCACCGGCGGCCTGACCGTGAGCAACGGCACATTGATCGTCAACAACACGACCGGCAACGGCACGGGCACGGGCGCGCTCGCGATGCGCAGCGGCACGACCCTTGGCGGCACAGGCTTCATCGGCAGCGCGACGACGATTGAAAGCGGCGCAACGCTCTCGCCCGGCGATCCGCTCGGCAAACTCACCTTCAACTCCACGCTCACGCTCATCGCGGGCTGCACGAACCGGTTCGAGTTGAACGCCGCGACCGTGACCAACGACGTCGTGAAAACCATCGGCGCAATCGCGTTCAACGGTGCGCTCGTCGTGAGCAACACCACCGGCACACTCGCCGCCGGACAAAGCTACAAACTGTTTGAAGCGACGAGCTACTCCGGCTCATTCAGTTCGACCAACCTGCCGACACTCGGGGCGAATCTCGCGTGGACAAACCGGCTCGGGATTGACGGCACGCTTGCCGTCTTCAGCACCGCGCCTGCAACTCCGCCGGTGTTCAACTCCGTGACGACCTCCGGCAGCAACCTCGTGATGAGCGGCACAAACGGCCCGGCGAGTTCGAGCTATTACGTCTTGAGTTCAACCAACATCGTGTTGCCCATCGCCTTGTGGGCAAAGATTCAGACGAACACCTTCAACGGCTCTGGCAATTTCATTTTCTCGAACACAATTTTGCCGAGCACCCCGCAGCAATTCTATCGCCTGCAATTGCCTTGAATCCTGTAGCAGCGGACGTGAGTCCGCTCTATTTGAATTCAGGGAGCAAGTTAGAGCCGACTCACGTCGGCTGCTACAAATCAAGCGCGCGACCCACATTCCGGGGAGCGCACGCGCCTCGCGTGCTGCGGTGGATGCCTCGTCCACCGCACCGTTGCGCGCCACCGCGCAAGGAACTCGCGCGATGGCGCGGTCGGGAACACGCGAGGCGCGTGTGATCCCCAACCCACCTCGCCACAATTCCTGTCCGGTTTCCGCAGCGGCGGTTATTATCTTATGAGTGAACGCGCGCACCGACCAACAACTCTTGCACGAATACCTGACCAGCCGCTCCGACGCGGCCTTCACCAGCCTCGTGCAACGCCACCTTGACCTGGTCTATTCCGCCGCCTGCCGCCGCGTGGGCGATCCGCACCTCGCGCAAGACGTGACCCAGGCCACGTTCGCCGCGCTCGCGCAGAACGCCCGGCAACTCGCCGACCATCCCGTGTTGTCCGGCTGGCTGCACCGCACCACGCAGAACCTCGCGGCCAATCTCATCCGCACCAACACCCGCCGCCACGCGCGCGAACAGGAGGCCTTTGCCATGAACCAACTCCTTGCCGATAGTGAGAGCGGCCTCGCGCCGGTCTGGACCGACATCGCCCCGCACCTCGACGCCGCGCTGGACGAACTCGACCCCGCCGACCGCGACGCCGTGCTGCTCCGTTACTTTGAAAAAAAATCCGC
This sequence comes from Verrucomicrobiota bacterium, assembly GCA_025363535.1. Classification (GTDB taxonomy): domain Bacteria; phylum Verrucomicrobiota; class Verrucomicrobiia; order Limisphaerales; family CAIQOK01; genus CAIQOK01. The sequence continues at coordinate 1,535 of JANYDP010000335.1, forward strand.
GCGCGACATGGCCGCGCAACTCGGCATCAGCGACGACGCCGCGCAAAAACGCGTGAGCCGCGCGGTGGAAAAGCTGCGCGAACTTTTTGCCAAGCGCGGCGTCACCGTCGGCACGGGCGCGCTCGCCGTCGTCGTCTCCGCCAATGCCGTGCAAGCCGCGCCTGCCGGGCTGGCCCTCGCCATTTCCGCCACCGCCCTCGCCGGCACAGCCGCCACCGCCACCACCCTTATCGCCGCCACCACCAAAACCATAGCCATGACCACGCTCCAGAAAACTCTCGTCACCGCCACCGTCGCCGTGCTCGCCGGCGCGGGCATTTACGAAGCCCGCCAAACCGCGCAACTGCGCGACCAAGTCCAGACGCTCCAGCAACAGCAAGCGCCGCTGGCCGAGCAAATCGATAAGCTGCAAAATGACTTGAATGCTTCAAGCAATCGAGCATCTGGTTTGTTTGAAGAACTTGCAGGCGCAAAGAAGAACAACTCCGAACTGCTCAAATTGCGTGGAGAGGTCGGCCAGTTGCGGAGGCAGGTAGCAAATTTAGTGCAGCCAAGTCAGACGAAGCCCGTCGTTTCGTCAGCGCGACAGCCCAAAGCACAAGCTCATGTTGCCGGGACTTATGTTTCGAAAGATAAATTGCAATTTGTCGGATACGAGACTCCAGAAGCCGCGATTGAATCAACAACCTGGGCGATGATGAGCGGAACATTTGAACAAGCAAATGAGGGACTCAGCCCGGAACTTGCCACTTCCGAAGCAACCAGCCAGAAGGAGAAGAAGCATTTTGAATCGCGTCAACAAATGCTTGCTCCATTATTGAAAGGAATACAAATAGTTGCTCGCAAAGATTTGAGCGATGGAAAAGTGGAGTTGAAGATGAAGATGGATTCCGAACCCATTCCTGGCCAAAGCCAAGCGATGCCTCCATATATGATTCAGCCGTTGTCTAAGGTTGGTGGGCAATGGAAAATCTCAGGGTCAACGAGAGAATATACCGAACAGTGGAACGGCGACGCACAGATTCAAACTTATTCGCAATAGGCTAGGGAGAAATTGTTAGCACCTTCGTCGCAATGTTGCGGTGAAAATGCACATCAGTAAGCTGGCAGCACTCCCCGGCAGTGAAGGCGGCGTCTCGTCCGTGGCGGCAGGCATCCCTGCCTGCCGTAGAGCCGCGGCTTCCAGCCCGGCGGAAAAAACCTCACGCACGGTTGGAGGCGTTGGAAAAAATTCCCGCGTCACTTCACGTTCCACCGTTTCATCCGGGCGGCTGGAAGCCGCCCTCGACGTTTCAGAATCCCAACGGGATTCCATCAATCAGCCCAGGGTTGACCGCGTCAGCGGGCTACCCTGGGTTCACGCCCCAAGAATATTCAACCCCGTTGGGGTTGTGATTTTGTTTTAACTCGAACCCAGGGTAGTCGCTGCGCTCCAACCCTGGGCTGAATGATTCAATCCCGTTGGGATTGCCTGTGCCCCAGCGCCGTAGGCGCGGCATATTCTCCAAACTGAAAACCATGCCGCTCCTACGGAGCTTGATTCCATTTCGGATTCGCGCGCCACAAAGATTCCGCGCCTACGGCGCTGAAAACCTTTTCGTGTGCTTCGTGTATTTCGTGGTTCAAATCGCTTCCATCCCTTTGCGTCCGTGGCGGCAGGCATCCTGCCTGCCGTAGAGCCGTGGCTTCCAGCCCGGCGGAAAAAACCTCCCGCATGATTGGAGGCGCAGCAAAATTTTAGGCGCGCGGCGTTCACGCCGCTTCAACGTCCCCATTTCAAACCCCGCCCCGCCGTCCTTCGCGCGTTGAAGCGACCTGAAGGTCGCGCTCCAACGTCATCTTGGACTGCGGCGGGAAGCGGAGCACCACGCCGCTTTCGCCCGCACGGAAGATTTCCGATTTCAGAAAGATTTCCGCCCGCCCGAAAG
>JANYDP010000340.1 GCA_025363535.1 Verrucomicrobiota bacterium
GCCTAGTTGCGCAGTGGCCTTGAGTGAATCGCAACAGGAATGTTCGCTGTCATCATGCTTGTCGGAGTCATGCGAGTGAGCGGCAGTTGCGGGCGCAGAAGCAACCTCGGATTCAGCATGACCGAAGAAATGTTCGACTGAACAAAACCCCGTCGCAGCAATCCAGACCAACATCATCAATGCCGCGCAAATGCGAAGCACCGGCTTGAGTCTGCGTTGTTGCGAACAAATCATGTTAAACTTCGACGACGGCATGATGCTAGAATTCACGCTTGGCGTCAACCGCATTGCCACCGCATTGCCACCGCATTGCCACCGCAAGACGGCACTGTATGTATTACGCCGTGGCACGACAAATCCCTCAAAAAATCTTTCGGTTGCCTGGCGCATACAGGATCAGACACCGGAACGGGCCGAAGATTCAATTTGACGGGGTTGGCCCACGTCCGTTTCATAGTGTGGAACTACCTGCATGGATACCAACGGCCTGATCGAATTGATTGCTCGCTACAAGAGCGACCCGGAATCTGTTTACAACACCTGGTTCATCAACGGCGAGGAGCGCATGAAGGCTTTTCGCGGCATCCGCCGAGGCGTGAAGAACACCGTTGATGCCATCGCCGCTGGCACTTTTCCCAACGACTTCAAAGGTTCACCTCTCGAATTGGTGCTCACGGCCATGACGGAACAAAAGCAAGTCTTCGAGGGCGCAGCCCATCCGTTTTACTGGAAGCCCAAACTGCGGATTCCCGACATTTATGAGAATCAGGCGAACAAGCAAAAGTTCGGCGCATTTCTGCAAGCGTGCGTTGTCGCGACTCGCGAAGATCAGGTGCTCGCCGAAATGAGCCGGCTCGGAGCGGCGCAAATCAAGGGACTCGGCCCGGCGGTCGCGAGCATAATCTACTTCCTGCACCCGACACTCGTGCCGCCGTTCAACACCGCGATGGTGAACGGCTTCAACGCGCTTTTCGCCGCGAAGATAAAACTTGGCTCATGGGAAAGCTATTTGGAGATGCGTGAAGTCATCGTCCGCAGCAACGAGGTAGTGCGCGACCATCTCTCCAAAGACCTCGGCGCGTTCGCCGGTCTGTTGTTTGAAATTGGCTCTGGCCGTTTGGTCGTCGCCGGCAATGCGGACGGCGTGCTTCAACAAGAAAAAGAGAAAGCTGAGAAAGTCGCTCGTGCCCGTCATGCCGATGTTGTGGCCGACGAGAAGGAAGAATCCGAACATACGCAGATGCAGCACTTGCTCATCAAAATCGGGCGGGCGTTGAAATACAACGTGCATGTCGCCCGCAACGACCGTCATCGCACCTGTCACGGCGACAGCTTCGCGATGCTTACCCTGCCGGAACTTCCGCCGCAGACCTGGCCGCCCGAAGTAATGGACACCGTGACGTTGATTGACGTGATCTGGCTCAAACCCGGCAATGGAGAAATCGTCAGCGCTTTTGAAATCGAAAAGAGCACGTCCATCTACTCTGGCATCCTGCGGCTGGAAGATTTGGCCCGTTCGATACCAAACGGCGCGTGCCGGCTTTACCTCGTCGCGCCGAACGACCGCGAAAAGGAAGTCATGGCACAACTGGCTCGGCCCGCATTTCGCTCCGACCTTGAAAAACTTTCGCTCGCATTTCTGCCGTTCAAAGAACTCGGCGAACATTGCGATGCGCTCTGCAAGTTTGGCGACGACCATACCATCCTCCAAAAGATCGCGCGCAGTTTTAAGTCGCCTGGCCCGCAGCCTCAACCAGCCAGTTGAGTCTCGCCTTCAATCGTTGTTGGCTAATGTTCCGCTCCGGCTATTGGATGAACTTCGAGGCAAAATGTGTCAGGCGCTGACTGGACACCCGCATACGCAGGATGCGCCGCCGCAGGCCGGAAACGCGGTGGTGATAGCGATGGTTGTCTATCTCTCCGCGCATTTCGCTCACGTTGGTGCAATCCCCGACCGCGTGGATAAGTTCAATATCCGCGTCGAAGTAAGCGCGGTCGAACCGCCACTGCCATTTGCCGGGCAACAAGCCGCGCGGGTAGAGACACTGCCACAAAACTGTTTCATCGAAGGCTTCGGTTGAAATCCCAAGCTTCTCGCAGCACGCCTCTCGAAATGTCTGACTGTCTGCCAAATCAACGTTTCTCCGTCAGTGCCATGCCGCATTTGGGGCATTTGCCGGGTTTGTCCTGCACGACATCGGGGTGCATCGAGCAGGTGTATTGCTTGGCTTGCGCTCCGCCGCTTTGCGCCGGTTCAGATTTGCTGCAACCCGTCACGCCGAACGTGACCACGGCGAGCGCCAACACTACAAGTGATGCCGGTATCAATTTCATTTTCATTGTGTGCTTTTTTGTCGTTTGTTTTCGTTGTCCGCAAATTATCCTTCCGACTTCAGTTTTTCTCCGACAAATCCATTCCGCACTTGGGGCATTTGCCTGGACTGCTTTGAACGACTTCGGGGTGCATGGGGCAGTAGTATTGCATCGCGTGTTCCGTCTTATTGCCGCTCGCGCTTTGGGATGTGGAATCCGGTTTGCAGCAGGCCGACTTGCAACCCGTCACGCCAACAACGGCGGTGGTCAGTGCGACCGTCATCAATGTAGCCAGTATC
>JANYDP010000397.1 GCA_025363535.1 Verrucomicrobiota bacterium
CGCTGTGTCGTCGGTGGTCAGGACGGTGAGTTTGCCGGTCGGCACAGCGGTGCCGATGGATACGCTGCCGTTGATGCTGGAGTAAGTGCCGTTGCCGCCGCGCAGCACCGTGCCTTGGCCCAAATCCAAGTAGCCAAAGTCGCCGTCGGCGATGGTCAGGTAATTAGTAGTGGTCTTCCCAGTTCGGTTCATGCGGATACCTTGAGTCGTGGTGGGACATAAAAGATCAAGGAGGTAAGTGGAATTCATCACCAGTTGGTTGCCTCCAATCGTCAGGCCGTTCGCCGGTAGATTCAACGTGCCAGTCATCGTATCTCCGCTTTTGGCGACGTATGCGGTTGAGCCTTGGCCGGCCAGTTGGCCCGCGTTCTCCGCATAGATCGCGTATGGCGTGGGCGTCAATTGCTGGCGGGGACTGAGCGTGGCGTAGGCGGCCGCGCTGCCGTTGGTGCGAACGCCGATTTCCAACCAGCGCGTGCCACCGGGAAAAGTATTGGTGCCGAAATCCAGCAGCACGGTGAACAGGCCGTTGCTGACACTCACCGGCGCATTGGTGACTGGCCCTCCAGCCACGATGCCCCCACCGCTCGTGGGATAGACCGTGAACTTCAAATCGTAAGTGCCATTGGCCGGGTTCGTGCCGTCGTTGAGGCGGCCTTGGTAGGTGAACGCCGTGCCTTGGGCAAAGGCGGGCTGGGAGATGGCAGATAGTAGATAGCAGAGAGCACTGAGTTTGAGGGCAAGTTTTGTTTTCATAATCGCGGGTTCGTTATCGGGCGTCTTTACATTCGATTCTCCGTACAATCATTCCGCTGACAGTTCCCCGTATGCCGAACAATCGTTTCAAAGGCATGGTCAGGGGAATGGTTGTCAGGGGAATGGGTTGCCGTGGAGTGCGGCGATTTGTCGCCGCTTTGCTCGACGCGACGTGTCGCGTCGTTCCAAAGCGCGGACGTGTCCGCGCAGTCCAAAGGTTCTGGTTCGCAGGTGACAACGTGAGGAGTCTCTAACTGGTCGGTTTCATTCTTCATTTTGCGTGCTTCGTTCAAAGTGAGCCTCGTTACCTCGTCTCCTACATGTTATTTCGCGGGTGGTGGAGTGGGCAGCGGCGGAGTCGGGGCCGTGCTGCCGCCGCGTGGGGGGAAGGTGTCGAGCCGGAATTCGTCGCGCACGCCGGCGTTGGCCGGATTCTCGGCGGGCCATTGCAGATCGGCGGCGTTTTGAATGGTCGCCAAATGATCGTAGAGATCGTTGGCGGCGTGGTTGCGCGAGCCGGTGGCGTCCTTGGCTCCGCCTTTGGCAGTTTCCTGCGTCATATCGCCACTGCCTAATTGCCCGCGCGCGGCGGCGAACGCGGTGGTGTCGGCGTCCAGCCAGCCTTTGAGTTTGAGGGCGACGAGATTGTCGGGTTTCTTCACACCGGCCAGGATGATGTCGGCGCGGGAGAGGATGGAGGCCAGATCGGTCGGGGTGGTGACGCCGACTTGAAATTCTTCATGGAGTTTCACGGTTTGACCGGCGAAGGCCAGGCTGGCGGTTTGCCGTGCCCGGCTCATCCAGGTGCGGAGTATTTGCAAGCTGGCGCTTTGCGCGGCGGTCAGGGTGCCGACATCAGCAAGTTTGCCTTTTTGGCTGGTAATCCCGGAAGCGACCTGGCCGATGAGGGCGCGGGCCTGGGTGACGTTGCCGGCGGGCAGGCGGGCGGCAAGTTCGGCGTGCTTCTCGGCGGCGCTGGTGATGGCCTCACCGTCGCGGGAGAGGATGGCGATGGGGAAATGGAATCGAAGAGGTTCGCTCATGGTTGGTTCAGGGGTTGAGATTTGAGGGTTGAAGGTGAAAAATCAAGGGGTTCATGCAAATTCATCGTGAAATTGGCAAGTGGCTTTGCGGGAGCGGCTTCCGAGCTTGCGGGAGCGGCCCAAAACTGAGCGGGAGCTTCTCCAAAGCTGGCGGGAATCGTTGGGTTCCTGGCGGGAGAAGCTCCATTCTTAGCCGGAGTTCTTTGAGAGTCAGCAGCGGTTGGAGAAAAATCTTGGGAGGTCGGCCAGCACTTCGCGGCAACCGGCGGCGAGTGAACGGGAGCGTTTTGGAAGCCGGCAGCGTGAGCCGTGAACTCGGCCGGACTTGGGCAGAATTCAGCGGCAGCGGAACAGACAGCGAGTGACGGACAGCGAGTGACGGACAGCGAGTGACCTTGATTTCAGAAATGCCCTCATAGGTACGGCTGAACTTCTTATCGTGAAGCCGGGCGCAGTGTCAAACATATTTTGAAGTGGTTTGAACTTTTTGTCGGCGCATCGCCACAACACCGCTTTGCATCGTGACCTGGCAAGACGCCTTAGTCATTACAAGCATTCACGCTTGGAACTCCAAACTTGGCCCGGCATAGTTCCGGCATGGACAAAGATCAGGTGGCGGAAGTTCTTCTGAGCATCGGCACGCTGCTGGAGTTGAAGGGCGAAAACCCGTTCAAGACCCGCGCCTACGCCAATGGTGCGCGCATCATTGAGACGTTGCAGGAACCGCTGGCGAAAGTCGTTGCGGAAAATCGCCTTGGCGAAATCAAAGGCATCGGTGACGCGCTTCAGCAAAAAATCACCGAACTCGTCACGACCGGAAAATTAAAATACTACGACGACTTGAAAGCGTCTTTGCCGTCCGGTTTGCTCGCGATGTTGGAGATTCCTGGCGTCGGTCCGAAGAAAGTCAAAGTGCTTTACGACGAACTCGGCATTGAGTCCGTTGAGCAATTGGAGGCGGCGTGCAAGGATAACAAAATCGCCGGACTAAAAGGTTTCGGCGAGAAGACGCAGACGAACATCCTCGACGGCATTGCGCGCCGCCGCCAATACGCTTCGAAGCATTTGCTCGCCGATGCGCTGCGCGTGGCCGAGCCGATCCTCGATGATTTGCGCCAGCATCCTGATACGATCCGTTGCAGCACGGCGGGCAGTCTGCGGCGGCACAAGGAGGTCATCGGCGACATTGATTTTCTGGTGTCATCCAAACATCCGGCGAGCATCATCGAATGGTTCGTGAGTCAGCCGGGCATTTTGAGTGTGATCGCCAAAGGTGAAACCAAGGCGAGCGTTGTCCTTGAAGGCGGGATTCAATCCGACCTTCGCGTCGTGAGCGATGCCGAGTTTCCTTTTGCGCTGCTGTATTTCACCGGCAGCAAGGAGCACAACATCGTCATGCGCCAGCGCGCCATTGAGCGCGGCTTGCGGCTCAATGAATACGGCTTGTTCAAGTCGAAGGAGGAAACGCGCGATGCGAAACTGCTCGTGAAGTGCCGCACCGAGGAGGAAGTCTTCGACCAGCTTGATCTCAGTTTCGTCCCGCCCGAACTGCGCGAGGACATGGGCGAATTCGCCGTCGCGGAAAAGGAACCGCTGCCACGTCTCATTGAATGGACGGATCTGAAAGGCTCGTTGCACAATCACTCGACGTGGAGCGACGGCCACCAGACGATCGCGGAAATCGCCAAGGCCATGACCGAACTCGGCCTGGCGTATTGGGCTATCACCGATCACTCGAAGACTTCGTATCAGGCGAACGGCCTCGACGTCGCGCGCGTGCGGAAACAGCTTCACGAAGTCCGTGAGATCAACCAGCGACTCGCCGACGAGGGCATTGATTTCCGCCTGCTCACCGGCACCGAGGTGGACATCTTGAAAGACGGCAAGCTGGATTTCCCTGATGACCTCCTCGCGGAACTGGACGTGGTCGTCGCGAGCATTCATCAACGCCTCGCCGAGACGGAAGCCGAAACCACGCAGCGGGTGATTCGCGCGGTGGAAAATAAATACGTCCACATCCTCGGCCACATGACCGGCCGCCTGCTGCTCGAACGCGAACCGTACAAAATGGATCAGCACGCGATCATTGACGCCTGCTCGCGCACCGGAACGTGGATCGAACTCAACGCCACGCCCGAACGTTGCGACATGGACTGGCGCTTGTGGCCCTACGCGAAAAGCAAGGGCGTGAAGTGCGTCATCAACTGCGACGCGCACCGCTTCGAGCACGCGGGCTATCTGCGGCTCGGCGCGGGCATGGCGCGCAAAGGCTGGCTCACCAAGGACGACGTCATCAACACACTGCCGCTGGCGAAGCTGCTGAAGGAGCTAGGCAGAAAGCGCGGGTGAAAATCGGAAGTGATCAAAGTCAGCGTGGCCACCGCTGCTCCCCACCGCAAAAATCCCGACCTTCGCCCCGATCCATACACCCTTGGTTGCGATGAAAGTTTCCCGCGCGGCAATTGTCTCTCCCGCGACGAGCGTTTGGAACCGGCAAAGACCGTTCGCCTCCACCGTCGCCCGCAGGCGAACCGGCCCGGCCACCTCGTCACGCAACACGTTTTCGATTCCATCCCGGCGCAACAACAATTGGACCAATCGCCCAGCGCGGCGCAGTGAAATGGAGGCAAAGGACCGTCCGGCAATCATTAGTCCCGCCTCATCCCCTTCGTTCTGCGGTGAAAATTCCAGTTGGGTTTCCACCGCAAAACCCGGCGCGGGAAATTTTTGCAGCAGCAAGTTCGGCAACTGGTTCAGTGACGCAACGGAAGGTTGGGCGTAAAGGCGCAGCCAGCCGGGCCGGGCGGTCAGCGAAAACCATTCCGCCTTGTGATTGGCGTTCCACTGCCATTGCAACCCCAGTTGGGCCGCGTCAAATTCGTCGGAGGTTTGCGGAACGCGGACTTCTGACACCGCTGCGGAACCAAGTTTCGCGTGACGTTCCACCGGCTCGCCGTTGATGCCCATCAGCGGCCAACCATTTTCCCACCGCACGGGCTGGAGATGCACGATGCGCCCATGAAACCCGGCATCTTGAAAATGCACAAACCACCAACTGCCATCCACCGCGTCCACCAAGGCACCCTGGTGCGGGCCATTGACCGCAGTGTTTCCCTGGGCGAGCACAATTTTATCTTCGTAAGGCCCGTAAACATTCCGGGCACGCAACGCCAGTTGCCAGCCGGTTTCCACGCCGCCCGCCGGTGCGAGGATGTAATACCAGCCATCGCGTTTCAAAAACTTCGGGCCTTCCAGCGTCGGATGCTTTTCCGGCTCGTGAAAAACAATCCGGCCCTCGCCCAGCAACCGGCTCGCATCCCAGGCCATCGGACAGATCCGCAACCGATGTTTGATGCCCGCGCGCGATCCGGCGTAGGCGTAGACGAGATAGGCCTGGCCGTCGTCGTCCCACAACGGACACGGATCAATCAGACCTTTGCCCGCCTGCACCAGGTGCGGCTCGCTCCACTCACCGCGCGGGTCAGTCGCGGTCGTCACGTAGATGCCCTCGTCCGGGGTCGGGAAAAATATCCAGAACTTCCCTTCGTGAAAACGGAGGGCCGGTGCCCAGACGCCGCAGCCGGGTTGGACTTCTTGGTAGCGATCGCCGGGAACATTCTTGAGCGCGTGATTCACCAGCGTCCAGTTGACGAGATCGCGCGAGTGGAGAATCGGCAGGCCGGGCGTGCAGTTGAACGACGAGGCGGTCATCCAGAAATCGCCGCCCTGCCGCACCACGTCGGGATCGGAATAATCCGCGTGGAGCACGGGGTTGCGATACGTGCCGTCGCCGCCATCCGGCGTCCACGGGTACGCGAGGCTGGTTGCTTCAACGGTGAATTCACCCTGACTGGAAACAGTGTTCATTTGACGCGCACTTCCTCCGGACTGGCGTCCGCATTCACCAAAAACTTCTTCGCGGCCCGATTCAAATCGCAGGACTCCAGCGTCACCGCGCGCGAAGTCCTGCCGCCGAACTGGAGAAAAAGTTCCGTGCCGGCGGGCGCGACGGATTTGCGGATCGTGATGTCCGCTGCGTCATTCAGCTTGAACACCGGCCCGCCGACCGTGGTGATTTGCACATTCTCAAAGACCAGCCCCTTCACAAAATTTGCCTCGACCCCCTTGGTGGAATGAATCATCAGATTCTTGAAGCGCAGGTTTTCAATCGGCGAGTTTGCCAGGCCTTGAATCAAAATCGCTGTCGGCGCGCCGTCGCCGGTGATGTTCTCGAACTGCATGTTGCGAAACACAGGCGGCCGGCTGGCGACCGTCTGGTTGCGATCCGAGCTGTAGTCCATGTTCAAGATGATGACCTCGCGCTGCATGTTCTGCCCCTTGAGATTCCGCGCGAAAATATTTTCCACCACGCCGCCCCGATCCGCGCGTGACTTGATGCGGATGGCGCGGTCCGTGCCCGCAAACGCGCAGTCCTCCATGAACACGTTGCGCACGCCGCCGGACATCTCGCTGCCGATGACGAGTCCGCCGTGCCCGTGGCGGCTGGAGCATTTCCGCATGATGACATTTTCCGTCGGCCGCCCCACGCGCCAGCCGTCCTCGTTGTACCCGGACTTGAGCACCACGCAATCGTCGCCGGTTGCGAAATTGCAATTTTCGATCAACACATCGCGGCAGGAATCCGGATCAATGCCGTCGTTGTTCGGTCCGTCCGTAATGACCTGCACGCCGCGAATGGTTGTGTTCTGGCAATAAATCGGATGAATCGTCCAGTTCGGCCCGCTGCCAATCGTGAAGTCCGAAAGCAAAACATTCGTGCAACTGACAAAGCTCAGGAAGCTCGGGCGGATGGCGGCTTCCGGCGTGCCGAAAATGCGTTGCGCGACGGGCACGGCCTTTGCGCCCATCTCGAAACCAGTCTTGGTCTCGCGACGGCTCCACGCCCACCACTGCTTCGCGTTGCCGTTCAGTTTGCCGGGGCCGGTCACGGCGATGTTCGTGCAATTGCGCGCGTAGATGAGCGGCGAATAGTTGTAAAGCTCCACGCCGCCAACGCGCACCAGCACCACCGGCAGATAGTCTTCCGGCCGGTCGGAGAAAATGATTTCCGCACCGGCCGCCAAATAAAGATTCACGCCACTGCATAGATGAATGGGCCCGGTGAAATATTTCCCCGCCGGCACCACCACCCTGCCCCCGCCGCTGCTAGCGCACGCCGCGATGGCATCGGCAAACGCCGTTGTGCAATTCCGCTGACCGTCACCGACCGCGCCATATTGCAGAAGGTTGAACTCGCGGGACGGGAACCGGGGCGGGACGATTCGTTTTAAGATTTCAACTTCACCCAACCAAGGGTTCGCCCGGCTCGTTCCATGCGGAGCCGGGACGCGGCAACTCGTCAAAACAAACAGCACAACCGCCGCTGCCGACAATTGCAGCGGCCACCAAAACCAAATCTTTGAGCGCGGTGACACAAATGGACGATAACAGTCGGATCCGCGCAGCGAATCAGGATTTTCTGCTTTTTGGATTGAAAAATCTGCAAAACCGGAGCAATGCGGGCGGCGGGGGTGCAGCTTGACACTGTTCTTACTCCCTCTCCCCGTCGGACGGGGAGAGGGGATCGTTATTTGAGAAAACTCTTGGCCGC
>JANYDP010000401.1 GCA_025363535.1 Verrucomicrobiota bacterium
GAACCGCTTTTTTATAGGCGACCCTCGGGCGGCCTCGCTACGATGGGCGCATGAAGCGCCGCCAAAAAATTATCCTGCTCGGTTTGTTCTGCGCAGGCGGAATCGTGATTTATCTCTGGCGTGAGGAACGGATTGAGAAAAAATTCACCCCGCAGATCCACGCGGCGGCGGAACGATACCGGGTGGATCCGCTGCTGATCCAGGCGGTGGTCTGGCGGGAGAGCCGGTTCAATCCGAACGCGCGCGGGACCAGCGGTGAAATCGGCCTGATGCAAATCCAGGAAATCGCCGCGCAGGAATGGGCGGATGCCGAACACGACCGGAATTTTCTGCACGCGCACTGTTTTGATCCCGGCACGAACACGCTGGCGGCCACGTTTTATCTCGCCAAGCTGCTGAAACGCTACGCTAAAACCGACAATTCCCTGCCCTACGCGCTGGCCGATTACAATGCGGGTCGCGGCAATGTTTTGAAATGGATCAGCGGCGCGGCGGCGACCAACAGCGCCCAGTTCGTCGAGCAAATCGGTTTTCCCGGCACGCAGGCTTACGTGGAATCCGTGCTGCGGCGAAGGGAAATCTACCGGTTCCTGAATCGGTTTGGATTGGATTAGCCGCCGTCCGACCACACTCTTTTCCTCAAAGATTTGGGCAAGTCAAAGCGGGAAATTCAATCTCTGGCTGGCCCGAATCTTTGGAAAGCTCAGGGGCAACGTTTCACTCGCGTGAAAGTTCCTTCAACGTCTGCTCCAGTTGCGCCCGCAACCGTTCGCGCTCCGCGTCTGAAAGGTCGCGCGGCACGTACACCGGTTTGCCCGCATTCATTTCGCAGCGTGTGAACGGCAGCGGGATTTGAAACCGGTCCCAGCTTTTGATTTCAATCTTCCACACCGCGCGAAACGAGAACGGCACGATGGGCAGCCCGGTCAGTTGCGCCAAGGCCAGCACGCCGTCCTGCACCTGATAGCGCGGGCCGCGCGGCCCGTCGGGCGTGATCGCCAGGTCAATGCCGCGACCGGCCAGCGTCGTCAATTCAAGCAGCGCCTGCGAACCGCGCCGGCTGGAGGAGCCACGCACCGGGATGACGCGGAAGCGTTCGAGAATCGCCGCGAGAAATCCACCGTCCTTGCTCGCACTGACCATCGCGGCCACGCCGAGGCGGGGTTTGACCTGCTTGAATTTTCCGTACGCCTCCAGACACAAACCCAGGCGGTTATGCCAGGTGCAAAACACCATCGGCCCCTCAGGCGGCTTGGCCAGAATTTCCGCGCAGCCGTTCCAGTTGAAACGAATCGTCAACGCCAGCGTCCGCAACAAAAAAAACACCACCCACGAGCCGACCTTCTGGATGAACTTCGGCTGATGCGCGACCACGACGCCCGACTGCCGGGATTTTGGATTTTGGATTTTGGATTTGATTCGGCCATCACGTTCCTTTTTTCAAACCGGCACGAACCAACGCCTCCACCGTCGCACCCTCGCCCAGCACCGTCAGCGCGGCGCGAATCGTGTCGTGCGCGTCCGCTGGTTTGAAGCCGAGCGCCATCAAGGCCAGCACGGCGTCGTTGAGTTTTTGATCACCCGCCGACAACGTGCGTTGCGCGCTGGCCGCCTCCCACGTTCCCGCCGCGCCGATCTTGTCGCGCAATTCCACCACGATGCGTTCGGCCGTTTTTTTGCCGACACCGGAAATCTGCGAAAGTGATTTCACGTCGCTGCTCGCCACCGCGCCGCGAAAAGCCGCCACGTTCATGCCGCTCAAAATGTTCAGCGCCGTCTTCGGCCCGATGCCGCTGACGGAATGGATGAGCAGGCGGAACAGATCGCGCTCGGCGGAAGTCATGAAGCCGTAAAGAATATGCGCGTCTTCGCGGACGATGAGCTGGGTGAGCAGTTTCACCGGCTGGCCGGGCGGCGGCAGTTTATCAAAAGACGACAGCGGAATCAGCGCTTCGTAGCCAATGCCGTTCACGTCCACGACGACGTGGGTGGGGAGGGCTTCGACGAGCTGGCCGTGGAGAAAGGTGATCATGCAAATGACGAATGACGAATGACGAATGACGAAATCATATTTTCTTCGGCGCGTTCAAGGTGAATTTTCCGTTTGCCTGCGCGTGGGCCAGCGCGAGCGCGAGCGCGTCGGCGGCGTCTGGCGCGGGCAGCTCCGCCAGTTGCAACATGCGCTGCACCATTTTGGCGACGGCGATTTTCTGCGCCGCGCCGTAGCCCACGATCGCCTGCTTCACCTTGCGCGTCGCAAGCTCGTAGATTTCCAGCCCGGCCTCAGCCACTGCGGCCAGCGCTGCGCCGCGCGCTTCGCCCATGATGATCGCGGTCTGAATATTTTGCGCGAAGAAGATGCCTTCCACTACGCAGATGGTCGGCCGGTGCTGCTTCAATACGTCGCGGAGGGTCGAGGAAATTTTGGCGAGACAACGCGAGCGTTCCCAGGTGGCCGGACAGGAAATGGTGCCGTGCGCAAGCGTTTCGGGATGCAGCCGCGCCAGCCGGATCACGCCGTAACCCGTGCCACGCAACGAAGGATCAATGCCGAGGATGATCCGCTGCGCCTCCAGATTCGACGAGCGCGATGGCTCGCTGACCGCCGCGACCGCGCGCGGCTGGCGGCGGAGACGCGCTTCGATCTGCTGGAATTGCTGCGGCGTGATGCCCATGTCGCGGGATAGTGCCAACGCGCGGCGTCCGGCAAAAGGAGAAACGCAGGGCGGCGAAATGCGGGGCACACGTCCGTTTACGTTTCAAGAAATAAATTATCGCGCCGATACTTTTACTGCTGGCCTTTGCAGCGCTCCGCCAGCAAGGTCAATTCATTGAAGGGCCGGGCGGAAGATTGAGCGTTGGTCTTGTCAAATCATGTGGCAGCAGTTTCAACCTGCGTTGGGCGAACCAGCCGACTGGCTGGGCGACTGGCATCCCCTGGTGGAACAGCTCGGCTCCGCGAACGGCCTCGGCGCGCTAGGCGACCTGTCCGCCGCGATGCGCGCCACGCCGGTGCATGATCTCCCGTCGCTGTGCAACTTCCTCGTCGCGTATCAGCAGAAAATTCTCCTGCCATTGGAACTGCCCGCCATTCAACGCGCCTTTGACCACACCTCCCGGCACGAAGTCCGCGAGCTGATCAGCTTCGACCGCGAACTGGCGGACGAACCGGCGTTGCAATCCTTCGCCGGAGCCAGCCGCCGCATCGGGCAGACCGAGTTGCTGAAGCTCCGTCCGCTCCGCGACGAACGCATCATCCGCCGCTACCTCGACGCCGTGGACCGCCGGGAAGCCCACGCTTGGCACACGTTGGTTTACGGGCTGACGCTCTCGCTTTACTCCCTGCCGCTACGACAGGGGTTGCTCGGTTACGGTTATCAAACCACGCGCGGTTTCATTTACGCCGCCGCCAAGCCGCTGCAACTTTCCGAGCTATCCTGCCGCACGCTCCTCGAAGAATTGTGCGGCAATCTGCCCGCCGCCGTCGCCCAACTGATCGCGCAGCGTCCGGTGACGGCGTGAGTTTGACAATCTAAGCCCAAAGATTACAGTCTGGCGTATGACACTTCTACAAACGCGTGTTGACGACAAGATTGCCCGGCAGTTTGAGAAAGCCGCCGGTAAGCGCGGCGAGACGATTTACTCATTTCTGCAAAAGCTGGTCGTTGAAGCCGCTGCCG